>NZ_LZMK01000212.1:0-39390 GCF_001665865.1 Nocardia sp. 852002-20019_SCH5090214
CCACGCACCCTTCGCGGTAATCCCCATCGCCTTGTGGTCATACCCCGCCGAACCACCCGACGCGAACGCATCACCCAGCCAGAAATCGTATTGCTGCGCAACCTCGTTCGCGATGTCGGAGAATGTGGCGGTCCCCTTGTCGGCGGCCACCACCAGATAGGTGTCGTCACCGTCGCGGCGCACCACCCGCTGCGGCGGAATCACCTCACCACCGGCGTGGTCGACATTGTCGGTGAGATCCAGTAGGCCCGAGATGAAGGTGCGATAGCAGGCGATGCCCTCGGCCTGCATGGCCTGGCGGTCGGCCGCCGCATCACCGGTCGCGGCCGGCGGGCGTTTCACCACGAATCCGCCCTTGGCGCCGACCGGCACGATCACCGCGTTCTTCACCGCCTGCGCCTTCACCAGACCCAGAATCTCGGTCCGGAAATCCTCCAGGCGATCCGACCACCGCAAACCACCACGCGCCACCGCGCCGAAACGCAGGTGCACGCCCTCGACCCGCGGCGAGTACACGAAGATCTCGAACTGCGGCCGCGGCCGCGGCAATTCCGCGATGGCGTGCGGATCGAACTTGAACGACAGATGTCCGGACGGATTTCCGTCGTCGTCGCGACGGAAGTAGTTGGTGCGCAGGGTCGCCGTGATCAACCCGAGAATCGCCCGCAGGATCCGGTCGGTGTCGAGACTCACCACGGCATCGATCTCGTCCTGCAGCCGCGACGAGATACCCGCGGCCCGCGCGGTCGCTACCGGCCCGAGGTGCTCGGGATCGAAATAGGCGTCGAACAATTCGGTGAAGGCGCGCGCGGTGCTCGGCTGCGCCAGCAGCACACGGGTGATGTTGGCGAAGGTGTAGGCGAATCCCGCCTGCTGCAGATACTTCGCGTAGGCGCGCAGCATCGCGATCTGGCGCCAATGCAATCCGGCCCGCAGAACGAGTTCGTTGAGCCCGTCGACCTCGCAATCGCCGAACCACATCGCCGACACCGCCTCCGGCAGGCGTTTGCGGATACTGGTGTCCGGCAGCGATTCCAGCGCCACGGCACGGTCCAGATCGGCCTCCGGATCGCTCTCACCGGTGCCGCGCAACACGTTCGGCGCGACCCGCAGGCCGAAGTCGTAGATCCACCGGGTGCTGGCGCCGGGCAATTCGAGCCGGTAGGGCTTTTCCTCCACAACCTCGATGCCGAGGCTGTGCAGCAGCGGCAGCACCCGGCTCAGCGACACCTCGGTGCCGGCGACGTACAGGGTGAATCGCCACTCGCCCGACGGGGCGCCGGCCGTGCGGTAGAGATCGGTGTCGATCTGCCCGTCGGCCAGTCGCTGCAGCCGGCACAGATCGTCGAGCGCCCAGGCGGGTTCGTATTCCTGCTGATAGGTCGCCGGGAACGCGCTCGCGTAGTCCTGCACAACCGGCGCGGCGATCTCCGCGACGCCCGCGGCCTCGCTGACCAGCCGGTCGCTCCAGCTCCGGGTGGTCGCGAACAGCAGATCCTGAATGCGTTCGCGGTTCGATTCGGTGATGTCCGCCGGTTCGGCGTCGGCCCCGCGGTGCACCGTGAAATAGACGACGGCGAGCTCGGATTCGGTGACGCGCGCGGAGTAGGCGATCTGCTCGGCATCGAATTCTTGGCGCAGGATCTCGTGCATCCGCAACCGCACCTCGGTCGAGTAGCGGTCCCGCGGCAGGTACACCAGGCAGTACACGGCGTTGCTGCCCACATCGCGGCGCAGGAACAGCCGAATCTGGCGCCGCAGCCCCAAATTCATGACGGCCGAGACGGTTTCGAAGAGACGGCGCGCATCGGTGGAGAACAGTTCGACGCGCGGGAAGGTCTGCAACATCTCCAGCAGCGCCTGGCCGGAGAACGAATTCAGCGCCAGGCCCGCCCATTCGATGACCTGGTGGACACGGCGCGAGATCACCGGGATGTCGAGGATGTTCTCGTGGAAGCCGCTGACGGTGAAGGTGCCCACGAAAACGTGTTCGCCCACTACCTTTCCGGCGACGGACGGGGTGGTCTCGGCCGCGTAGTCGGCAACGCTGACCACGTACACATCCGGTGAGCCCGGCAGCAGCGAGTCCAGCGAGCCGTTGGACAGCCGCAGAATCTGCTCCGAACCGAGTGCGGGCGTGCCCACGTCCACACCGGAACCGTTGCGCAGCACACCGAGACCGGTGCCCGAAACCTGTTGCGGCTCAGGGCCGTCGGCACCGGGATGCACACGATAGTAGCCGTATCCCAGCAGAGTGAAATGCCCGGAGGTCAGCCAGCGCAACAGCTGTGCGCATTCGGCCGCCTCGGTGGCCGAGGGTTGCGGCACGGAATCCAGCCGCGCGGCCAGCGTTCCCATCGTGCGGGTCATCGCCTCGGTATCGTGGGCGACCTGGCGGATCTCGCCGAGCAGCGGTGGCAGCGCCCGCTCGATCCGGTCCAGCACCGCGTCGGAATCCCCGGCACCCAGCTGCACATGGATCCACGACTCGGCGACGACGTTTCCGCTGCCCTCCGACCGGCTCGCCGAATTCGCCTGCGCCACATCGAAACCCTCGCTGGGCGCGATCGCCCGCAACCGGCCGCGCCGGTCCCGCAGGACGTCGAAGACCGGATGCACCACCTCGGTCACGGTGGCCCCGAGGCGCTGCAGCGCCGCGGTGAGCGAATCCACCAGCAGCGGCATATCGTCGTTGACGATCTGCAGTGCCGGACCCAGACCGCTGCCGTCCTCGGCGCGATACAGCCTGGTCACCGCGGTCCCGGGCCGCCGCCCCGCGGCCAGCTCCAGATGATGCCGGAAGATCTGCTCGGCACGGTCGGTGATCGTCGGCGCCGCGGCTCCCGGCTGAATCCAGCGGAAGTACACCGCCTCCAGATCGGTCGGATCATCACGGAATCGCTTCCATGAAATCGTCTGCTGGGTTGTTGCCACCATCGACCCGTGCCTTCCCGAGATCGGAATCGGTACCGCAGTATTGCGGACTGTCTGAACGTGCCGTTAAACAACGGCACGTTATTTAGTGTAACAAGGATTGGGCGCCGTTACCCGGTTTCTCAGCGAACCAAACCGGATCGGAACAGAAATGTCTGCGCGCCTGCACGATTCGCGAAACTACCCGTCTCGAGATGCAAGCCCGAATGCCTGTCGGCATACCAGACGGTAACCGCGGGGCCGATCGCCACGAAGGCCGTACCGTCGGACACGATCGCCGCACCCGAGGTGCGCCAGCGCCCGATCGTGTCACCGATGCGATCCGGCGGATCGGTGCGCACGGTGAAGGTCAGCGCTCGCCCGCCCGTGATCCCGCCCGACAACAACGGATCGTCCGCGGAGACGACACAGGAATCACCCTGTCCGCCCGACGCCGGCTGACAGGTCGATACCGCGCGCATCAGTTCGGGCAGCGTATCGACCGGTGTCAGGTCGCCGATGGCGGGCGCGCCCGTCGAACAGGAGCGCAGGACCAGTACGGCCAGCAGCACCAGGGCGACCGCGCCACCCAACGCCGCCTTCCACTGCCAGGCCGGAAAGACCTTGGCTTCTTCCTTTTTCGCGTCCGTCGCGGCTTGTTCGCCGCCGGACGCCGCCTTCTCCAGACCACTGGCGAGCTTCTCGGCGCCGATGATCACCGGTGCGATACCCGCTGCGGTCCGGCCCAGTTCGCCCAGCACATCGCCCACCGCCTTCAGCGGCGCCCCGCAGTGTCCGCAGCGGGAGTCCGCACCGCTGTTGCGATGCGAGCAGTACTCACAGGTCTGATGCGTCGAATTCACTGGCCGGTGACGACAATCGAAGAGATGGCGGTGGTGTTGATCGAGGCGTCGCCCTTCGATTCCAGGATCGTCAGCGTGATCTTCGACGCGGTCACCGGTGGACTGATCTTGGTTACCACGAGGCTGCGCTGATCCATCGTCTGCTGGGTATAGGTGGTCACGCCCGGATCGTTGAACCGATAGGACACGCGGCTCACGGTCCGGAACTTGGCCCACTGGTCGGCGCCGTCGGAGCCGATGCTGTCCCAGCCGGGCACGATCCCGATGGAGTCGATCCGGTAGGTCTTGCCCAGATCGATGGTCAGGACCTGGCCGTCCACCCGATAGGCGCGCACACACGACCACGCCTTGTCCGCCTGACCCGAGAACGCGTCCATGCCGGGCGTACTGCCGGTGGGACAATGGGATTCGGCCGCCTTCACCTGGATCGCCGTGCCGGCGGTCAGCGATTCGGACGGTTTGGGGGCGGCGCTCGGCGGTGCCGCCGCGGCCGCCGTGACGACCTTGACCTGGTCCCCGCCGTCCTTCTTACCGCCGGTGGTGACCAGCGCCAGCACGACGATGATCGCCAGCACACCGGCCAGCGCGATCGCCACCTTCGGCTTGCGCACCATCGCGAGCAGCTGCTGCGCCGGCGCGGCGGCGCCCGCCGGGGCCGCCTTCTCCGCCTTTTCCGGCTGTGCCGGCTTCTCCGGTTCGCCCGCAACGGGTTTCGTTTCGGCCGTGCCCGTCCGATCGAGCCGGGCGCCGGCCCGATCGGCGAAATCGGAGGTGAATTCCAGGCCCGACGGTCCGTCCAGGGATTCGCCGTTCAGCAGCGCCATGATCCGGTCGCTGGCCTTGGGTCCGCTCGGCGGCCGGGCGGCGCCGTTGGCCGGAGGACGAGACGATCGGTCCGATCGGTCCGGGGCGGATTCCGCCGGCGGGACGGACACTCCGACCGACACCGGATCAGCGGCGCCGAGGCGGTCGGCGGCTGCGGAGGCGGTGGACAAACCCGGCTCCGACAGCAACGCGTCCAGGACCGCGCCTCGATGGCGCACGAAGACGTCTGCGGGGTCCTTGTCGGACATGTGTGCGATGGTATCGGGACCGGAATACAGTCCGCGCCAAGCCTATTCCCGCTGGAGAGAAGTTCGGTCCGGCGGAATCAGCGGCCGGATTCGGCCGCCACGAAATACTCCGGCGGCACATCGAAGACACGGGCCAGGGCGATGATCAGATCGAGCCGGGGAATCGCTTCGCCGTGCACCAGCCGGTACAGACCCGACTGCGACACCGGAACATCCGGATAGGCCAGCTCGAGATGCTGGGCCAGCGAATACAACGTCAGCGAACGGGTCGAGCCGTCCTCGGTGGATACCACCGATTCGGCGATCAGCTCCGACAATCTGGCCGAGAAGATCGCCGCCGCCGCTTGCCGCGGTGTCAGTTGCTCATCGGCGCCGGACTCACGACGCTCGGGATCGAGCACCCCGAACTCGCCTCCATTCTGGTGTCTGTTCTGTGGGTCTCGATCAGAAGATTGCCTGCCGTCCGCTGCGGAGTCCGCTACCACGTTGATCAACACTACCGTCTCACCTCGTCCGATTCGGCGCCGACCACATGAGCCGGACCTGCCGGCGGCATCGATCCGCCACCCGCCACCGTGATCGCCGGAGGTCCGGCTGCCGGTGGATTGCCCATGGAGTCCAGATATCTGGTTTCACCTCGCGGCTCGATCAGATCCACGCGCACCGTCCGCATCGGAATGCTGACGTCGATGGCGGTCTCGCTGACCTGGTCGATCGCCAGATCGGCAGACCGCCGACGGGGTGCGCCGGGTTCGCTGATGGTCACCGTCGTGTGCGCGGCGGAGGCGCGCGGAGGTATCTGGTCGAAGACCGCGATGGTCGCCTGTGCGGCAGCCGCCGGGGTCTGCTCGGCGTCGGAGGCGTCGGGCGCCAGCCGTAGCGAATCCGGATCGCCCACCGCTGTGACGAGCTGCTGCCAGCGCTGCGGCCGGGCCGAGTGCACTTCCACATCCGCGCCGACGACCATCGCTCGCAGCACGATCTGCTGGGCGACCGGAAGGTCGGCGTAGACATCGATCGTGCGGTGACGCGGGTTGTATCGCACCGGGTCGAACAGCGGCAACGCCAGCGTGTGCTTGGGCCTGCCGCTGATCGAACCGAGGATCTGACCGCTCGGGCCGATCGCGATGGTCAATGCGTCCAGTTGCTCGGGAGTCGCCGTGTCGCCTCCGGATTCGGTGCGTGGAATGCGATGGACCGAGGTCGATGTGGGCAGACTCGCGCGCAACGCGTCGGCCTGCCGCCCGCCCAGCGGTCGCAGATATCCCGGCGGGGCGACCGAGGATGCCGGGCCCACATAACGCACCAGGCCGCGAGCGCCCAGCGCGCCGCCTGCCAGGCTGACCACCACCGTGGTGCGCCCGCGGTGCCACGACCAGCAGTCGTCCAGGCCGGCGTCGCCGAGCCGGGTCCAGTCGATCAGGTAACTGGTGACACTACGTCCCGGCACCGAGGATTCGAGGTGATGCCACGTCTCCCGCAGATCGGTCAGTTCCACACCGGCATGTAGCAGGCGGATCGCATCACCCAGCGCTTCGGCGGGCAGCGCGTGCGCCGCCATCCCGCGTTCCCGCAGGCGACCGGCGATGCGATGGGCGGCCGAAGCCAGCGCCCGGGGAGCGGACTCCGCCACCGGCCCTCGCCGCACGAGGGCCTCGAGGTTGTGCTCCGGATCCAACCGCAGCACCAGCCAGGTCATGCGGTCGCCGACCACCGGGTGCGGGCCGATCAGCTGGTCGTAGAGCATGCTGTAGCTGCCGGCCGGCCGCACCCGCTGACCGGTCGTGACGATGTCGATCTCGATCCGGACCCCGAACTGGTCGAGCATCGGCAGCAGATCCTGCACCGGGACGGTGTCCTCGGTATAGAGCTCCCGCTCGGCGATGACGGTCGGCAGGTCCAGATTCGGCGCAAGCTGGACCATCGCCACATACGACGATCCGTCCTCCCGGACACCGCAGACGCCCGCAGCCACCTCGACGTCGCGTAATCGTGCCGGCCGATGGCGGAGATCCTGGCGGGCCTGCCGCCCGAAGCGGTAGTCACACCAGTCGAGCAGCCAGCGCACCGCGGTTCGCTCGCCGACACGCACCGTGAGCGTGATCGCCACGACCGTCGCCGCCGCCGGTGCGACCCACCACGGCACCCGGCCCCACAGGCCCGCCACGGCGACGCTTCCGACGATCACCACCGCCGCCAGCGGTCCGCGCTCGGGCGCGCCGGCTCCGATCCTGGGAAAACTCACCCACGCCTCCGGACGATGGAGTTGGCATAACCGGCCCCCACCCCGAGCAACAGCGCCACCGCCACGACGACGAGTGCCGTGATTCCGGGACGCCGGTCGGCCGGACGCCCGGGTGGCGGCACGATCAGGGCCGAGGTACGGAACAACCCGCTCGGCGCCTGCGGCGGTTCGGAATAGCCGAGCGACGCGGCCGGATCGATCACCCCGGCACCGACGATGTTGTCGACCCCGCGGGCGGGCGCATGCGCGCCGGCCTGCAGTCGCGCGGCGATCTGGCCGGGCGTCTCGTTCGGGAACCGCGAGCGCAACAGCGCCGCCACCCCGCTGACGTAGGCCGCGGCGAAGGACGCGCCGCCCACCGGAACCATCTTGTCGCCGGCTCCGACGGCATTGATGAGCCCACCACCGCCGGGACCGAGCGATTCGATCCCGGTTCCGGGGGCGGCCACCGAAACCCAAGGGCCCCACAGTGATTCGGGCATCGGCGCGCCGGTGGCAGTGGTGAAGCCGACCGTCAGCACATCCGGCGCATACCATCCGGGCGTCGAAATCGTCTGAACGCCTTTCCAATTGCGCGAATCGGTCGGCCGGCTCGGATCGATATCGGGGTTCTGCTGACAACCGGCCTCGCCGGTGTTGCCCGCACCGGCGACGATGAGCGCACCGCGCACGTGCACCGCGTAGCCGACAGCGGCCGCGAGCATCGATTGATCGATACGCGCATTGGCTCCGAGGCAGACCGGCAGCGCCACGGTGATCACGCCGGCGCCCAGATTCGCGGCATGGGTGATCGCCCGGGCCAGGGTTCGGATCTGGCGGGCGGGTTCCTCATCGGAGTTGCCCGCGTCCGGACGTTCCAGGCTGAACGCACCGGACCGGTAGCGAATGGAGATCACGCGCGCGTCGGGCGCTACCCCGGCGAATCCATCGGCCTGATCCGGAGCCGCGGCGATGATCCCGGCGACGAGGGTGCCGTGCGCATCGCAATCCGAGAGCCCGTCGCCCCCGGCGGCGACATAGTCGCCGCCACCGACCAGATTCGGCAGCCGGGGATTCGGAGCGACACCGGTGTCGATCACCGCGACGGTGACCCCGGTGCCACGACTGAGCGGCCGGACCCGCCGCAGATCCAGCGCGCGGTCGGACGGCGGGACCTGGGCCAGGTCACTGCCCGGCAGTACGCCCGCGGCCAGGCAGCCCTTGTCTTGTTTGGTCGGTTGTTCCGGTCCGGGGGGCCCGTCCGGCGGCGCGGCCCCGACGATCGCCTCGGGCGGATCCACCGCCGCGGCCGGGGCGATGACGGCCGCCGGCGCCACCGTCAGCGCCGCCACCAATCCGGCGAGCAGCATGCTCACCGGTCTGCGCATGATCATCAGATCGCTCGCATCGCCGTGTATATGCCCATGATCCAGAAGGCGATCACCGGAATCAGCAGGATGAGCGCGTACTCCACCAGGTCGATGACTCGTCGCGTCACCGGAGACAGGCGCCGGCCGGGCAGCCGCAAGGCGGCGACACAGGCCGCCACCGCGGCGACGACGAGCACCCCGACGACAGCCAGTCGCGCGTAGTCGGTGCCGTACGCGCCGACGGTGACCGCGGCGACCCCCACCGTCGCCACCGCCGAGGCCGCGCACAGCGAAACCGCCTGCACCCGATCCGGATACCAGCGCGCCCGCATGACGAGAATGCCCGCCACGGCGGCGCCCAGCACGATCTCCCGGATGCCACCGGGCGCCTGCTCGGCGGCCACGACCACACCTCCCGCAAGCAGCGCCGACACCGCCGCGATGAGACCGCGCAGGCTGGTCACGGCCAGCCGGGCGCGAGTTTCGATCCTGGTGTTCGGCCGCAGTTCCCGCTCCGGGTCGACGCTTTGATCGAGCTGATCGTCACGCACGGTTTCCGCGTCGAAGATGTCGGTGAGCGTGGCCGGCGCCACCTCGTTGCCGGGGTCCGGCAGATCCGGCGGCCGGATGCGCGCCGCGACCACTGCCAGTCGCGGTGCCGCGGTCAACAGCACCGCAGCGGCGAAGACGATTCCGCCCGCGACCTTTTCCAGAGATACATCGAAGTAGGTCGGGACCAGTGCCGCGAAGGCCAGGACCACTCCGAGGGTCGCGACCGCGGTCAGCGCCGAGGTGCCGGAGTCGCTCGCACGCAACATCGTGACCGCCGCGACCGCGGCGACCACCGCGCCGGCTGCGATATTGGCCGCGGCGAAGCCACCCGGCTGGCCGTAGGCCGGCGGCACGAGCATCGCGCCGCCCGCGAAAAGCAGTGGCAGTGCGGACAATTCCAATCCGAGGACGACGCCTGCGGGCGTCCTGCCTCGTCCCGCGACCACGGCGGCACCCCAGCAGGCGGCGCCCAGCAGCAGCGCGGGCAGACCGCACCACCACAGCGACCCGCTGCGAGTCCACGACCAGGACAACAGGACCGTCGCCACCACCGCGCCGACACCCAGCGCCGCGGAACCGACCGTGGCAACGGTTTCGGAATCGAACTCCGCGAATTCGCGCTCGTTGATCGCCGCGAGTGCGTCGGTGATGTCCTCGACGACCGGAGTGAACACCTCGGCCGACTCCACCACGGACAGCATCAGCACCGTGCCGTCGACCACGTCGTGGTCGGCCAGGCTGCGCCATCGCGGAATCGGCTGCTCACCCGGCCGGGCCAGGCTCCACTGGCCCGCGGGTGGCGTGAAATCCACCGTCTCGTCGTCGATCGCGCGGTCGAGCACCCCGAGCAGGTCGTCGATGAAGGTCTCCACGGCGAACTTCGTCGGAACGACCACATCGACCTGATAGGTCGCGACCAGGACCGCGATCCGTGCCCGCGCCACCTCGGCCTGTTGCGCCGCCGCCCGTGGGGCGGCGCCCGGCGCCGCGACGGCCGTGCTCATCGGCGGGCCCCGCTCGTCGCCGCTCCCGGATAGCCGGGGAATCCGTCACCGAGGCCGGCCGCGAGTTCCTCGAAGGCCAGCAGGGTGGTCTTGTCGAGCAGGCGCAGATCGATCTCACCGCCCTCGGCGAGATGCTCGTCGTACGGCACCACCCGCGTCGGGCGCTGCGCGGTGGCGAAGAGCTTCTCGATCTGTTCGACCTCGACGGTCGGCTTGACCGGTTGCTGATGCACGATCGCCACCACCGAACCGGCGATGAGATGTTGCAGCCCATGGGAATTCAGCCAGTTCAAGGTCGCGACGGCACCCTTCACGCCGCCGACGGTCGGGGGTGTGACGACCACGATGGCATCGCTGGTCTTCAGCACCATCTGGGTGATCGAATCGAGCACGCCGGTGCCGCAGTCGACGACCAGTAGGTTGTAGTGCCGCCGCAGCGTCTCCACGGCGACACCGAATTCCCGGCCGGACAGCGCCTCGATCGACTCGGTACTCCACGGCGAAGCCAGCACCGCCAGATCGGCGTTGTTGATGGACGTGAACGAATGCACCGCCGAGAACGCGTCGAGATTGGCGGCCTGCGCCATATCGCGCAGGGTCAGCCCGTAGGGGTGCGGCGCGGTACGCGAGGGCAGATCACCGAAGTCGGGGTTGGCATCCACGGCGACCACGCGGTCGGGCCGCAGCCCGGCGAACGTGGATCCGAGGGTCGCCGCGATCGTGGTGCGGCCGACGCCGCCCTTCACACTGATCACCGCGATCTGATAGGGCGCGTTCAACTGCCGTCGGATCCGGGCGCGACGGTCCTCGGTGCGCTGTTCGGCCGGCGACAGCCCCAGACTGAAACCGACCTTGTTCAGCGCACCCCGCATGCCGCTCGTGGACTTGAGCTGGGCCCGGCGGGCAGCGGTGATATCGGCCAGCAGATCCATCGAGGTCAGGGTCGCCGGCAGCACCTCGACCCGGGCGGCGGCCTCGGCCTGGCTCAGCCGGTCCGGAAGCTGGGATCCACTCGCTTGCGGTTGCTGCCAGGCCGCGGGACGGCTCTCAGGGGTAGCCGGCTGCGGCGTCCACGATGTTTGCTCGGCGCTCGCGGTCCATGCCGCGGTAGTGCCCTGTCCGGTGGCGGACGGTGAATCCGGTTGCACCGACGCGTAAGCCGCGGGGGTACCGGCGTTCGTGGCACCGGTGGCGGACGCGGACGCCGGTGACGGCGCGGATGTGGATGTCGCCGGTGCGCCCGTCTGCGGCGCGGCAGTCTGCGGCGCGGCAGTCTGCGGCGCGGCAGTCTGCGGCACGGCAGTCTGCGGCACGGCAGTCTGCGGCGCGGCAGTCTGCGATGCGGCGGTGGGCGTGCGCGGGGCAGTGGTCGATCCCTGCGGCGCGGCGGTCGCCGCCTGTGCCGTCCCGGCCTGCGCCGGGTTCGCGACGGGTCCGGACGTTGTGTTCTGTTGTCCCACCGTGGTGTTCGTCGTGCCGCTGTCGGGCCTGGGCGCGCCGATATTGCTCGATCCGCCGGGCGCCGGATTCCGCTCACCGCTCGCACGCAGATCGCCGAAACCGCCGTAGCTCTCCCGCGCGAACGCGGCTCCCGCGGGCGGTACCGCCACGCCGCCGGACGCGGGCGTGCCGGTCGGCCCGGTAGCCGGCTGGGGTCCGCCGGCCGACGGTGAAATCGGTTGTGCGGCGGCCGCCGCCGATCCGGCGGAGGTTGGCGCCGCATCCGGCCTCGAGGCCGACCGCGGCATATCGTCGTTCGTCATTTCGGCGGCTCCGGCCCGCTCTGCCGATTCGGGGATCGGCGTGAAATAGGCGTCGTAACCACCCCGAGCCCGCACGGACTCGGCCGTATGCCCGTTCGTATCCGGTGCTCGGTTCATATCCTCATCCTTCTCGAAACCCGCTGCGAATTCAGCTGATTCGGCTGGTTTCGAACCAACTCCGGCTGGGTAAAAGGTTGATCAGCGCGGTGATCCCCGACCGGATCGCCGCGTCGTCGCCCGGTTGATAGGTCGACCAGAGTTCACCGTCCATTGCCACGCTCGGACTCACCACGAGCCGTCCGGAAACGGTGTCCAGCACGGAAAGACACACTTCCGGTCGCGGGTATTCCCCGTCGTGGTGCTCCAGCACGAGCACCTCCGCCCGCCGGAACACCTCGTTCAACGCTCGCTCGAGTATCGCCGCGGTCCGCGGCGGGGCGCCGAGTTCCGCGAAGGCGCGCCGTAATTCGGCCGGCTCGGACGATTCGCCGAATTCGGTTGCGACGGCGGAGACCTGTGCGGACGACACCTGCCATGGTTCGAACGAGGCCGCGAGTGCCGACCCCAGTGCCGAGACGATCGCCCCGGCAAGGATGTCCAGATCCTCGTCCTGCTGGAACACCGACTGGAGCACGACATGGTCGTCGTTACGCACCGCCAGCACGTGATCGGAGCCCGAACGAACCAGCGACATCCGCAGCATGCCGCGTGGTTCCCCGTCCAGCCCCGTATCCACGATGCGAGCGGCCAGCTCCACATCCGGCCGGTACAGGCATTGCAGCCACCGCTCGACCACGGGATGTACTCGTCCGTCGTCGAGGAGTACACCCGCGTCGGTGAGTTGAGCGGCCACCACCTCGTGGACCCGGTCCCGGTCCTCGATGCGGTAGATGTTCGGCAGCAATGCCAGCACCGGCGGATACGAGTCGATGCCGACCAGTGTTTTCAACAGCAGGGCGGCATCGACATTGATTTCGACCGCGACGGGATCGTCGACCACCTGATCGTCGAGATGCAATGCCTAGATCTCGAGCGCCAGGAACCGGCCACCCTGCTGCTTGTCCGTGTCCTGCATCGCGCCACCGCTGGCGCAGTGCTTCTTCACGGTCGCGTTCAGGGCATGGAGCGCGTTGTTGTAGTCGGTGATCTTGTTCAGGAGCTCGTGGATCTTGGGGCCCCAACCTTGATCACCGGCTTCACCCGTGAAGGAGCTTTGCAGCCCCTTCGCCAGCGAATCCAGCGCACTGTTGTTTTCCTGAATGTTCTTGACGATGTTGTCGAACGTCAGCGTGTGAGTGTCGACTTCACCGAACTTGTACTGCATTCCACCGGCCATGGCGAAAATCCTTTCGGATAATTGATATGTGAATTACTGCGTTGCCCTAGAAGCCGATATCGACTTTTCCTGACATGGTGCTGCTCGCGACGTTGCCGGCACCGGCGCCCATGTCCGTACCGAGAGCCTGCGCACCACCGTGCAACTGCTCCTGCTGCCGGATGAGATCGGCGTATGCGTCCATGTCGGCGGCACTGAATTTGTGTGCCGAATCGGTCAGAACATTGAGAATGTCCTGGAACGCGTTGCCCAGCCGGTTGCCCTTGTCCAGCGCATTCTGCATGGACGAGGCGATCGCCGGTGTGGCCTGCGGGCTCCGCACCGCGGCCTCCAGCTCGTCCTTGACCGCGAGCAGGGCCTTGAGGTATCCCTCGTGGTTACCCTGCAGTCCGATCCCCTTCTGAGCGGCGGGGATCAACTCGTGGGGATCGCCGTTGAAGACGTAACTCATCTGTGGTTCCTTTCCGGTGTTGAATTACACGCGACCTCGGTCTTGTTCACCGGGGACGTTCGGGGGTGGCCGGAATCGCCGCATCGTCGTCGACGCGCTCGATCACACCGACCGCGAGTTGAGGTTCCAATACCGGGTCTTCTCTACGATCGCCGGCGTATTCGATAACTCCGACGAGCGGAACCTTCTCCAGGACGGGCACGTCCATCGGCTCACCCGGGACGAAGACCGCCGACTTGGATTTGCGCTCCTCGTCCTTGCGGCGTCGCATCTGCGCCTTGGGTGCCGTTGCCCCGCGCGTAGGGCCCTGGCGCGGAGGCACAGTCGTGGTGGGCTGGCCGTCCGCGGCGCCGAAGGCACGGAAGGACGCGGGATTCCAGTTACCGGGCATCCGGAATCCGGTGGCGGCGCCGGGCATCGAGCCGACACCACCGCGCATCATCGAAAAGGCCACCGTGCTACCGATTCCGCCGGTCAGGCCGGCAAGGGTGGGCGATGTCGCCGACATGCCGTACAGGCCATCCTGCCCGGCCATCGGATCGTCACCGTATCCCTCGCCGCCCTGGCCGTAATCCGACATCGGCGACAGCGCGTCCGTTGCCCCGGTGGGATCGGACAACCCGCTGTCCGGGCCCGTGCCCGTGGGATCGGTCCCTTGCGGCCCGTCACCCGGGCCCGACGGGTCGTGGGTGCCACCCGAGGATTGGTCACCCCCGCTCGAATGCGAGTTGCTCGTCGAGGTGTTCTGATTCCCAGTGGTGGAGTGCGAATTACCGCCGGTGTCGGTGATAGTCGAATGCTGGTAGGCGGTGGGCCGCGGCGTCGTCGTCGTGTCCGGGGCCATCTTGTACTGCATATCCGGCGGCGGTGCGCCACCACCGACGATCGGTGGTGCCGTGAGCGGCTTCGGGAGGGCGGCCAGCGCGGGCACCACGGTCCCCGCATAACCGTCCATGACGAGAGCCGCCTCCGGCCAGATCACGAACAAGTACTCGAGTTCGTTGGCCGCGAGCGCCGCACTGGTCGCGGCCAGCATCGAACCTCCCACCACAGCGCCCACCGGACCCGCGGTGGAAATGGCACTCGCCGTAGCCATGTTGGCGAGCAACATTTTGCGCTCCGCCTTGTTCGCTTCCAAATGGATCTTGACCAGAGTCATCGCACCGCGCGCGCCCTTCGCCGCGGCAGCCACCTCGCCCACGAGCGCGGCGGCGGCGCCGGCTACTGCGGCCTGTTCCTGCAGCCATGCCGCATGCTTCTGGAATGCCGCCCGCGCCTTGTCCGCCGACATGCCCTGCCACGAGCCCGAGATCGTCGCCATCGTCGCCTCGGTATCGGCGGCCGCGGCATTCAGTTGCGCCGCGAGGTCCGCGTAGGCGGTGGAGGTCGCGGACGTCGATGCCGGCCCCGGACCGCTCAGTAATCGAGAGGTATTGATTTCCGGCGGCAGCGCATGGAAGTCGAAAAGGAACGCCATGACATCAACCTCGGCTCGCCGATCTCCGGCTACACGTTGAATATCGGGCCGTGCGTGGCGACATCGGCGCCGGCGAGGATGTCGCTACCCGAATACGCGGTGCCCACCTCGGGCATCACGGCCGAGGCCTGGGTCTGCAGCACGGCGCCATGCGCGGTGGTCGAGAAAAAGCCTTCGCCCCACGGGTTCAACACCTCCGGGATCATCAGGCTCACATCATCGATGCCCGGCGGCAGCGGTTGGCAGGCCGGCATGTGGGCTCCGAGAGCGCCCTGTAATCCCGTGGCGGTGAATTCGATTTGCGAGGCGATAGCCGGGAAGTTCTCAGGAGTGACATTGAGATACATCGACCTCTCCTAACGACGATACCGCCTCCGACGAGCGGTACAGGATGAACGCTAAGGCATCCCCAATGTTGGGAAGATGTCGGCGATCTCACTCTTCGGCCGGTGTCCACGCGGCTTGCACGAGATCGCGCCGCGAATGCAGCGGCTCGACCAGAATTCCGCGACCGAGCGGTTGTTTCGTTGCCTTCACGTCGCCGATGAGCATTCCGTCGAGCTTGGTGCCGTCCATGATCAGACCCGAGCAGTTCAGGTTCTTGATCTGACCCATGATGTTGTCGTACATCGCCGAATCCGCTTGCGCGATATTACGTCCCACGATGATGTGCAGACCCGTGTCACGGCCGTCGACGATGATGTCCTTCAACGGGTCGAGCGGATTGAGCATGCCGCGCTGCGCGACCATGTGGTAATCGTCGATCACCACGAATATCTCCGGTCCGCTCCACCACGAGCGCTCCTTGAGCTGCTGCGAGGTCACACCGTCCGGAGGCCGCCGACTACGAATCTTGTCCGCGAATCCCGGAAGGCCTTCCTGCAGATCCCGCTCGCTGGTCAGATAGCCGATCAACCGTTCGTCGGGAACCACGTCCATATGCTGGCGACGGTAGTCGATCAGCAGGATACGCGCCTGATCCGGGCCGAAACGCCGGTCGATGGAACGCATCAGATCCGCCAGTACCGTGGACTTTCCACATCCGGGTGATCCGACCACGATGAAGTGCGTGGAAACGCCGAAATCCACTGCCGCCACGCCCAAATCGGATTCGCGCACACCGAACGGAGTCACCAGTTGCTGAGCCAGACTCGTCGGTTCCGGCACAACTTCGTGAATACGATCCAATTCGATCTTCGACGGCAGCAGCCGCACCTCGGGTGCGCGCCGGCCCTCGTAGCGCCGGTTGAGTTCTTCGCCCGCGGCCGCCAGCCCGGCCGCCGCGGACTCCGGATCTCCGACGCCGTCGATACGCGGCAGCGCCGTCAACATGTGCAACGCTTCGCTGGAGATACAGCGTCCCGGCCGGTCCGGCGGAATGGACGCGACAATGGCGCGGTGGCTGCCGAATACGGTATCGGTGAGGTCGCCCAGACGCATTTCCAGCCGGGTCTGCAGCAGGTCCTTGATCGCCGGCCGGATCGCCGCCCAGCGCGAACTGCTCAGGACCAGGTGGACGCCGTAGTTGAGGCCCTGCAGCGCAATGGATTCGATGACCGGTGAATATTCGTCGTAGAACGGTCCGTTGACCGCGAATCCGATATCCCAGCCGTCGATGACGAGGAAAACGTCCCCGTGCGCGTCCCCGTACGCGGTCAGTTTCTCGGATTCGACGGGATCGGCTCGCCGCCTGCGGAATTCGCGCATGCTGTCGATCCCGAGTTCGGTGAACATCGACTGCCGGTAGGCCAGTAGGTTCGTCACCAGCGCGAAGGTGCGGCGCACGCGGTCCACGTCCCGAGCCGACGCCACCGACCCGACGTGCGGGATGGCGCGAAGGCTGGACAGACCTCCGCTGAAGTCCAGGCAGTAGAACTGCACCTGCTCCGGGCTGTGCGTCATGGCCGCGGAGACGACCAGCGTTTGCAGCGCGGTCGACTTACCCGACTGCGGCCCACCGACGATCGCCATATGTCCACCACCGGCGGACAGGTCCACCGACCACACGTCCTGGCGCTGCTGCCGCGGTTTGTCGACGATCGCCAGCGGCAGCTGCAACGTACCGGGTTGAACCGCCGGCACCAGACGCTCCAGGGTGGCCGGAATACCCAACGGCGGCAACCACATCGCGTGCGCTCGGCGGCCGTGCCCGGCGTACTGCTGGAGGACCGTCTCCATCAGCGTGACCGGTTCGGCCTCCGGAGCTTCGGGGCGGGTGACGACCGGAGCCGGGGCCACCGGTTCGACACGGCTCGGCGCGATGTAGGCAGCGGTGAAGGCCTGCGGGGGACGGTATCCCCCACCGGGGCGGCGCGCGCGCTGTGTCCCCAACGCCGCGGCTTGGGCGGGCGGGGTATACGGCGCGCCGACGTAGGCGGCTTGGAAGCGCTGCAGATCACCGGATCCGACCCGGAGATATCCGGCGCCGGGCTTCTTCGGCAGGTGATAGGCGTCGGCGGTGCCGATGGCGTCGCGGGAGTCGCTGGTCTGGTTGGTGCGCAACGCGACTCGATACGACAGGTGCGCCTCGAGTTCACCCATGCGGTTGGCCGGCACCTTCTGCGAGGCCAGCAGCAGATGGATGCGCAGCGACCGGCCCAGACGGCCGATGGCGACGAACAGTTTCGAGAAGTTGGGATGCTGTTCGAGCAGTTCGGCGAATTCGTCGAGGATGATCAGCAGCGTCGGCAGCGGCGGCAGTTGCGCGCCCTGTTCGCGGGCCCGCTCGTAGTCCGCCACACTGGCGAAATTGCCGGCGTCGCGCAGAATACGTTGCCGCCGGGCCATTTCACCGCTGATGACGTCCTCCATACGGGTGACGAGGTCGGCTTCCTCCTCCATATTGGTGACGACCGCGGTGACGTGATGCAGCCGGTCGAAACCGAGGAAGGTCGCACCACCCTTGAAGTCGACCAGCAGCAGATTCAGCACATCCGGCGAGTGCGTGGCGATCGCCGAAAGGACAAGGGTGCGAAGGAATTCCGACTTTCCGGAACCGGTGGCGCCGATGCACATACCGTGCGGGCCCATACCTTCTTCGGCGGATTCCTTGATATCGAGGTACACCACCTGGCCGGTCGGATCGTGACCGAACGGGATGTTGAGCCGGCCGCGGTCACTGTCGCGGCGGCGGGGCCACTGCCGCTCCACCCGGATCGCGCCCGGGTCGGGAACACCGACCATCTCCTCCCACGACGTCCCGCCGCTGGTCTGCTCCGCGGTGACCGCCTCGACCACACTCGACAGCCGATACGAGGAGATACTGCGAGCCAGAGCGGTGATCGCGGTGACCGACATGGTGTCGCCGACACCGACCGCACGCAAACCTCGCGAGGTGACCTCCTGCAGGCGCCGGTCCTCGTCGACGACGAACTTCAGCGCCCGCGGCAGATTCTGTTCCCCGACGCCCAGCCGCAGCCAGGTGCAGCCGTCGACGCCGGAGATGTCTCGTTCGTTGGTCGGCCCGTCGGTGTCGACGAGCAGCAGATAGTGGGTGCGATCCATGGTCGGCTGGGTGTTGGCCGAGAACGGCCCGCGGTTGAGGCCGGCGAGCACCTTGGAGCGCAGTTCCCCTACCGACCGATACACCATCCGGCTGGATCCGATGGCGTCCGTATCATTGGGGTGCTGCGTATGCGGCAGCCATTTGAGCCAATTCCATTCCGGCGCATCGGGATCCGACAGCACCGCCGCGATGGCGACCTGATCGGGCCCGTGCAGGACGACGATCTCGGCGATCATCGCGCGCACCAACGCGGCCATGGCTTCGTGGTCGCCGTCGAATCCGACCTGCGGAACCGACAGCAGATTGATCGCCACCGGCATGCCGCCGACCGTGGAGTACGCCTTGGCGAAACGGGTCACCTCGACCACGCCGACCGGGTCCAGGTCGGAGGTCGGCGCCGCCTCGGGAACGATGACGCGCACCTGATTCGCGATCCGCCCCCGGCCGATGCGCACGCGCAGGAACTGCGGGCTCGACACCTGCACTTCCCACATGCGTTTGCCACCGACGAGGCGGGACAGCTCGGCCGGACCCGGGTGCGTGTAGCGCAGATAGTCGTAGAGTTCGGCCTCGGCGGCGTGCACGGTCTTACGGTTCTCGGCGATCGAGCGCAGATAGTCCTTGCGTTCCTCGTTGAGTCCCGCCGCGCCGCCACCGCCGTTGCCGCTCAACGCGCCGCCCATCATGCCGAACATCGACACGACCATCATCATCGGGAAGAACAGCATGGTCGGTGAGAACGATCCGCCGTTGCGGAACATCATCACCATCATCCCGCCCATACCGGCCATCATGACCACCGGCATGATCATCCGGATTCGCGACGCCGGAACGGGTTTGGGCAGTTCGGTGGGCGGTTGCAGGCGTAACTCGGTGACCGCGGGCGCCTTGGGGCCCTTCACCGTGCGCGCGGGCCGTACGAAGCGCCGGGTCGTCGTCACTAGGCTCCTCCCCCGGTTTTCTCCGGTAGGCCGACCGCGGCCTTGTCGGGTGCGATTCCGTCGTGCTGGATACGGGCGTCCGCAGTCGACAGGGTCGGGCCGACGGCGAACAGGGACACGATGCTCCAGGGTGCGGGCACCGGCGCCTGCAGGCCGAGGGCGGCGAGGGTGTGGTCACCCGCACCGGTTCCGACATTGATCCCGTACCGCACACCGCTGTCGGAGATCCAGAACAGCGATTCCCGCAGCGGGGAGTTCGGATCGCTTCCGGTCAGCTGGACGAACCGGCCGGAACTGCGCGGGAGATAGGCGGCATCGGCGGTGGCGCCGTGCGAGGTGGGTGCTGTGACCAGCGGTACGACCTGGCTCTGTTCGGCGCCCGGCAGCGGCAGTTGCCGTCCGACCAGGGCGCGCGTGACGGCATTCGCCTCGGCCGCTCCGCGTGACCAGTGGAAGCAGGTGACGCCGAACTTCTCCGGATCGGCCAGCGTGACCGGCCGGCTCGGGTAGGTCGAGGTGCCGGGCCAGGAACCGGGACGCAAATTCTGCGCCACCGCGTCGGGACCGACGGTCATACTCGCCACGGCGCCACGGGAATTCGAGTTGCGAATCATCGCGGCCAGGACGGAACCGACCTGGACCAGCCCGGATTGGGAGACCAGATAGTAGGACGCGCCCCGCCCGGGATTCGACACCGTCACCACCGAGCCGACGGGTGCGGAAATACCGCCCTTCAGCACGGCGGGCTCGCCGGCGCCGGGCACCTCCGGCACACGCAACGGCGGTACCTCCGGAATCGCGGCGATCAATCCCCTCGAAGCCTCGATCACCGGTGCGGTGGCATCGATGCCGAGAGCCAGGGTGACCGCCGAATCGGCGAGGTTGATCGCCGCTCGCACGACGCCGTGATCACCGTTGTTGTAGACCAGCCAGGTGTCGTCGTCCTGGCGCAGCAGACGCGCCTCGTCGGCGCCCAGATCGCGGATCGCGCCGTCACCCTCCGGTTGCACGGTCAGCTCGCCACCGATCACGGTGGTACGCACCCCCGCGCCGGCGGTGGGCAAACCGGTTCGCTGGTCGACCGGTGCGGCGGCGCCGATCCGCGCGGTATCGCACACCGCCCACGAGGAGTCCCGGCCGCCCGTATCGGTCATCACGCCCGGTGCACCCGGAATCCCCACCCACGGACCGCGCGGATACTTCGCGAGCTCGTCGCGGGAGACGGGTACCGGATTGGCCGCCATGCCGGTGATCAGCCGCGCCGAGGACAGATTCAGCGTGGGATACAGGCGGTTGTCGACCTTGACGAACAGCGCGCCGGAATCCTTGTCGGACACGATATTCGCCTGTCCGACCTGCTTGGCCGGTTTGAAGAACGCCATCACCGCGGCACCGGCGACGACCACGCAGGCCAGGGCGATGCCGATGGACAAGGCGGTGGAACGGCCCCGCTGCGGATCGTCGACCATGGAGGCATCGCGCCGGACCAGCGCGTGCTCGATCCGGCGCAACAGGAACCGCCACCCCGAGATCTGGTGTTTGGTCACCACCCGGAAGCGGGCCATGGGTCAGCTCGTCGGCGCCAGCCCCGCCAGGGCGGCAGTGATGTCGAATGCGTCGACGGTCATCAGTTCCTCGTTGGACATATTCGCGATATCCGCGTTGTCCCGCGTGAACCGGTAGTCGCGTTCGGCCTCGGCCGCCTCCACCACATTGCGGACGAACCGGCCGTTACCGGCCAGATCGATCAGGCGGCGGCCGTTGCGGGTCTGCTGCGCCAGTTCCGCGCAGCGGTCCCGCAGCACCTCGCGCGCCTGGTCGGACAGGATCGAATCCTTCTTGCGCGCAATGTGATCGGCGATCTGGACCAGTTCGTCGGCGTCGTAACTGGCGAACCGGATGCGCTTGGTGAAGCGGGAGGCCAGACCGTCGTTGGATGCCAGGAAGCGGTCGATCTGGTCCTCGTAGCCGGCGATGACCACCACGAGTTTGTCGCGGTCGTTCTCCATCCGGGCCAGCAGCGTGTCGACGGCTTCCTTACCGAAGGCGTCGCCGCCGGACAGTCCCTCCTGAATCAGGGTGTAGGCCTCGTCGATGAACAGCACACCACCGAGGGCCGAGTCGATCAGCGCATTGGTCTTCGGCGCGGTGTGGCCGAGGTGGGTGCCGACCATGTCGTTGCGCGAGACCTCGATGACGTCGGCGTTCTCCACCACACCCAGGCCCGCGAAGATCTTGGCGATGACCCGGGCGATGGTCGTCTTGCCGGTACCGGGCGGGCCGGAGAAGATCAGGTGCTGGGTCTTGGATTCCACCGCCAGGCCGCGTTTGGCGCGGACCTGATCCATCAGGACCCCGGACTTGAGCCGCTCGACCTGTTCCTTGACCGAGTCCATGCCGATCTGCGCCGCCAGCAGATCCGACGCCTCGGCCAGCAGGGTGTCGCGCTCGGCCTTGGCCGCGGTGGCGGCCACCTCGGCCGGGTCGTCACCCGAGGACGGATCCCAGACGTTCGTCCGGGAACCGATCACCTCGGGGGTCACCACATCGAAGCGATAGGTCTTGTCGCGCACGGCCCGCTGCCACAGCGGCCGCTCGGACCACAGCGCGGAACCCTGCAGACCCGCCAGAACCTTCTCGGCGGCATCATGATCACCGTTGTGCCGCAACAACATTCCGAGCAGGAAGTGCGCATCCGCCCAGATGTAGGACAGGCTTCCGGAGGCGCTGTCCTCGACGATGCGCTGGGCGCGCGGCATGGCCTCGCCGAATCGTCCCATCCGCGCGAGGGATTCGGCGGCCATCAACTCGGCGGCGATATCGAGCAGGCCGTCCTCGAGAACCGGTTTGGCCGTGCGCGCGGCCAGCAGATCCGGCCAGCGATCGGTGCGGTAGTACAGCGACATGCGAACGAAATCGGAAACGTCGTCGCTGGGCACCTGATCGAGAATGGCCGCGGCCTCTTCCCATTCGCCGCCCTGGGCATACGAGCACGCCTGCGCGATCGCGATCTGATCGCGGTCGGCCATCGCCACCCGCAGCCCGTACATCCCGAGCTCCACCTGACACCACAGCGCGCGATCGACCAATCCGGCGCGCTGTTGATCCCGGTACAGGTTGTGCACCGACCGGTAGGCGCCGTAGATGACTTCGGAGGTGATCTCCCCCGCCATCGCGCGCCCCAGCCAGGCATCGCACATATCCGGATCCAGATCGGTGGCGGCCCGGAACGCCGCCAACGCATTGTCTTCGTTGCGAACCCCGCCGGCAACCAATCCCAGTGATTGAACACCCGTGTAGAACGCGTCCTCGGCCGCTGACACCTGGACATCCCTTCCGCCGCACTCGCCTGCCCGAACGATAGACACCCAGGCCGCCAGCCGTGGGAGCGCTATTCCCATTCTTGGGAAATGCAGGTGAAGCGTCGCGGTTCGCGACGGCACCGGCGGTTTCGCCGAATCCCCTGGGAGTGACACGTTTTTCCACCGGCACCGCCGCCACGCGGATCGACGGCCCACGCAAGGACCGATACTTATTTGATGAGCCGTCGTAAATCGTGCCGTCATTCAGCGGTATATTGAGACGCGGGTCGGCAGTCCTCATCCTGACGGCCCGAACCTCGGGGCGGCGGCCGTGAGCCGCGATCCGGCAACCGACCGCCGCGGGGTGCAGGCCCGCAGCCCTGCACGGGCCGGTATCACCCACCGATGCCGGCCACCCGCCCGGCGGCCGGTGGTGTCAGCAGACCACCGGCCGCTCCCACCTCCAAGACAACTCACATGACGCGGACGACGACGGCTTCACTGGGCATTCTCGCCCACCGTACGGTCGCACCCGAGTACGGCGCCTCGATCACCATCCCGTTCCCGGCGGCGAGCTGCACATGCTCGGGCCCGCGCGCGGAGAACGAATCGGCCGGGAAGACCAGATCACCCGGCCGCACATCGCGAGGCGAAATTCGCTCCCCGCAGTAGATCTGCTCATATGTCGTGCGCGGCAAGTGAACTCGACCGTCGGTCGCTTCCGCGACCGCGTACTGGGTCAGCCCCGAACAGTCGAATCCGCCGCCGCTCGGCCCGCCGGCGCCACCACCGCCCCACACGTAGGGCGTGCCCAGCCAGGCGCTCGCCGCACTCACCGCCTTGCCGCCGGCGGTGCCGTCCGACGGAACCGGACGACTGCGCACCGCGCTCGGACGTGCACCACCACCGCCGCCGCCACCGGCCCGGGTTCGTATCCGGGAGCGACGCCGACTGCGGCCCGCGGGCGTGATCCGCCGGTGGACCGGAGCCGGGGCGGACGGCGGCTGGATCGTCGCCGCGTGCCGGTGTGCCGCGGCCACATCGGCGTCCACCTGTTTGGTCGCGTCGGCGATGGTGGCGTGCGCGGCGTTCAACATTGCGGGACCGCTGAACCGCAGATCGCCGACTCCCGCGATGGCTTGCAGCCGCGATTGCAGGTCGGCGATCCGGTTGTTGAGCGCATTGCGTCCGGTGACCGTGCCGTCGCCCGCGGCGGTGACCGCCTTGTGCACGACCGCGTCCTTACCCGCCTGGGACTCGGCGATCGATACCTGCATGCCGCGGGCGTCACTGTAGTGGCGGGCGATGGAGCCGTTGTGGCTGTTGTCCATGTTCGCGACGGTGGTCGAGACCGTACCGGCCGTACCCGGTGCGGGACTGCCCTGGCCGTACAGCCCGAGCAGTGAGTTCAGCACCCCGTTGAGATCGGTGGTCAGATCAGGCGCCATGCAATCGCCCCGCCCTCACTCATCCGCCCGCCTCCTGTGCCGGCGCCGCTGGATGGCCGACGTGAATTCCAGATCTCCCGCACTCGGAAGACTGGTTTCCGACTATGCGACACCGATCGTGTTATGGCGAAACGACCGAGCTTCCCATTTGCGGGAAGCGCCGACAATGATGTCGTCGGTGGCGGAAAGGATTGTCGGGCATGGCGGAGATGGATATCAACCCCGCGGGGCTGCGCCCACTGGCACAACAACACACCGAGGTCGCGGGAGTCACCCTCGTACAGGCAGACCCCGCCACAGCCATCGCTCCCGGGGAAAAGCCGCCTACGGATGGTAAGCCCGGCGATAAGCCGCCCACCGACGGCAAACCGGGCGAGAAACCTCCCACGGACGGCAAACCCGGTGGCAAACCCGGCACCGATCACACGACCGGTGGGCCCACGCCGAATCCCACCCCGACAGCGGACGGCGTCGGTCAGCACTACGGCAAGCCGATCGAACTCGACCCGCCACCGGGAGCGTCGCCGGCCCTGACGAGTTTCGTCGCGCTGGCGGAAACCGCGATCCAGACCACGGTGGATCTGCTGGGGCGTGGCATGACCACGCCGCCGCCCAATGTGAACGATCTACTCACCACCACCGTCTATCAAAATCTCGGCAAGGGCGAGGCGAGCGACGTCTACCAGCAGACCCTGACCAAGGTCCGGGCCCGCCAGACCTACCTGCTGCAGATGGACGCCGAGGTCGTCAAGACGTCTATCAAGGTCAAGGACGGCAAGGATCAGACGCTGAGAGCTGTCATGGCCGACGTGAACAAGTTGAAGGATGCTCTCAAGGTCGACCTGCGGCCGCTCAGCAAGAAGCTGAAGGCGGCCAAGGAGCTCAAACTCATGGAACAGATCGCCGACACCCTGGACTCGGTGTGCCAGAAGGTTTCCGCGGTCGCCGAATACAACGCGAACATGGCCGGTGGTGGCAACAGCACGAACGGATCCGGTCAGGGCTCCGGCTCCGGCAGCGGTTCCGGTGCGTCGAGCGGTACCGCAACATCCGGCGGCGCCGCGCAGGCCGGCGCCGGCGGCGACGGTGGATTGGGCGGGCTCGCGCAGATGCTGGGTCCGCTGGCCATGATGTTGCCGATGGGTCTGATGTCCCTGGCACCGATGGTGCAGCAGTTCATCCAGAACAACGCCGAACAGCACCGCAGGGAAGAAGAGGAGCGCAAGGAGCGGGAGGCCGAACAGACACAGCAGAACGGCGCCGCACCCAACGCGCAAGCCGCGCCCACGGGTCCCGCCGCCGACCCGAATGCGGCGCCGCCCGCCGGTGCGGCTCCGGCGGCGACGGCTCCCCAGCCGGGCGGCGTCACCGCCGACCCGGCCGTGATCACTCCGCCGGCTGCCGACGGCACCGCACCGGCCACGGTCGCGCCGGCGACCACACCACCAGGCACGTCCGCGCCCGCCGTTACTGCCCCCTCGGGGGGCGGTATTCCGGGCGCACCCGCCTGACCCAGGCATCCCCGGCGCACTACTGTGCGCGCGCCGGCCGGGCCGATCGTGCGCGCCTCACCATGCCCGAATATTCCGGGATCACCTGAGCCGCAGTCACTTTCATCGGCAAGCCGACAGCAGGCCGGTCCGGGCGAAACCGTCCGGACCGGCCCCCGCCTACGACTGCTCGGACGGTGGGGTGACCACCGGCGGTGCCACCACCGGCGGCACGACCGCCGCCCCGCGCGGCGGGCCGGCGGCGACACTCGGAGCCGACACCGGCCCGGACACGGTGACCGGGCGGTCCACCGTCGTGGGCTCGGCGGCCGTGACCGCCGCCGGAACCTCCACGAATCGCGGATGATTCACGATCTGGTCGTAGGCGTACGCCGCGTCGCGCAGTTGTTGCCGGCCGGGTTCGCCGGCGAGCACCAGCAGGAGTTCGTTGCAGCGACGTTCGAAGACCATGGCACGCAACGTCGCTCCCTCCTCGTCGATGCGAAGGTCACCCGGCGCCACTCGGGCGACGTCCACGCGCCGCGAAAGCATTGCCGCCGCCAGCAGGTCGTCGGCCTCGCGCAGTTGTTCCCACCATTGCGGCGACACCTCCTGCCCGGCCTCCAGAACGGCGAGGATGCGATCGCGGATGCGACGGGACTCGGCGGAATCAGCCGCGGCCGTCCCGCTGCGGACCAGCTTGGTGTGGGCCTCGGTCGCCAACTCGAGGCAACGGGCGTACGCGCGTGAATCCGATACTGCCGCAATGGGACCGGCGGCTTCCGGCGATCCGGCCAGATCGAGCCGATCGACCGTGTCCGGGGTGTGTACCCGGAGGTCGACATCGTAGGCCGGGCCGACCAGGTCCGCTATCGCGATATCGGGGAACCGTGCCCGCAACTCACCGTCGATCGAGGCGGACGAGGCCAGGGCCACCAGCGACGCGTTGGCCTTCGGGCCCCATGCCAATCCGAATTCGACCAGCACCCGGGCCGGGTCCGAGATCCCCTCCCAGGGCGAGGCGGCACTGCCCGAGCCGTCGTCGAGCATCTCGTCCCACATCCACGGCGTCGACACCTCCCGAGGGAGATAGATCCCCGCCGGCAACCAGCCCCGGCCCTCGTTCGAGGTGATGAACACTCCCGCCCCGGCCGGCCCGCGCATCACGCCGACCGCCCAGTGCATTCCCACCGCCGGCGTATCCGCGGCGGCCAGAACCGCCGCCAGCAAGGTGCGCGCGACCAGGAGGTCGTTGTCGACCGCATCGCCCACCACGTAGGCCGGCTCGGCCTCCTTGTCCTTGGCCGCGGCCACCGCGGCGGCGAACGGCGTGACGACCGGTACCGGCGGCATGTCGTAGCGTCCCGTGGCGCCGGTCGGCGGCTGCTGCGCCGATCGGTCGTCGGCACCCACGCCCGCACCGGCGGTGGCCGGCGTCGCCACTCCACCGACCGGGGTACCCGCGGCGGCGGCCGCCGCACCGGTGTTGACGCCGGAACCGGACCCGGCCTGGGTGCCTGTGGAGTCCACGGCGCCCATCGGTGCGGCAGCTCCCGGTGCGGCGGCGGCGACGCCGGGGACGGTCGCGCCCGGCGATTGGTCCGCCGCGTCCGGCTGTTGCTGACCGGCGCCCGGCGTCTGCGAACCGGTGACCGAAGGACCGCCGTCGAGCGGCGACGTGCCGAGCGGCGAGATACCCGCCGGCGTGCGGCCGTCGCCGGGGCCGAAGGTATGGCCGTTCGGCCCAGCGTGCGCCGGTGTTCCCTGCGGTGACCCGTGCCCGCCGATGTCGTCGCCCGCTCGGCGGAAATCCGATGCGATGCCGTGGTCGGCGTTTTCATAGGACTCGGCCGCGGCGATCAACTGATCCGCGGTGTGGTCGTGGTCGTCCGCCAGTTTGTCACCCGCCCGTTTGCGGGCGTCGTAGTAGTCGTCGAGGGCATCCTTGACCGGCTGGGCGATCTTGCCGTACGTGGGGATGAAGCTGGCGAGCCAATCGTAAGGCGGTTGCGCCCATTCCCGGGTTTCGCGCGCGACCTGACGGTGTTGCTCTGCCAGTTGACGCAGCACCGCAGGGTCGATCTCCATCTCCGGCATGCCGCACAATCCTTTCCGCCACTGACGAGATCATTGTCGGCGCTGGACAATCCCCACTGCCGGGCGCTGTTCCCAGTGCAGGGAAGTTCTGGCCGCGCACGGCATCCGACCGGCTACGGTCCACCGCTCCCTGGCGCTCACCGCCGCATGGGGCCGACACTGACCGACGAGGTCCGAGGCGGTCCCGGCGGCGTCGGATCCGGTCCCGGCGGGGCCGCGGCCAATTCCGCCAGTTGCGCATGTGCGTATACGGCGTCGCGCAAGGTTTGGCGAGTCGGTTCGGCCGCGAGCAGCAGGACCAGTTCGTCACAGCGTCGCTGGCACACCATCGCACGCAGGACCGCGGCCTCTCCCCGGGCGCCGGATTCGGACCGCAGCTCGCCCAACGCTACGCGGGACACATCCGCGCGCAGCGGCAACATCGAGGCTGCGACCAGCGCGTCGGCGTCGCGCAGTTCGTCCCACAGCGGTTCCGGCACCGCCTTGCGCTGCGCGATCGCCTGCAGAATGCCGGCGCGAATCGCCCCGGCTCCCAATGAATCCGGCGCCCGCCCCAGTGCGGCGGCCCGGGCGTGGCCGTCGCGCGCCAACTCCGCACACCGCTCGGCGATGCGATCCGGAGGAGTCGCGGCCACGCGCTCGGCCAGCTGCGCCGACCCCACGAGTTCGAGCCGGTCGGCCAAACCCGCGGCCGGCGTACCGAAATCCATCACCGCCGCGGCCGCGACCGAGCCCTCCGTCGGAACCGCACCGAGCTGGGCACTCAGCGTGCCGTCGATCGGCTGCGACGAAACCAGCGCCGAGAGCCGCGCCCCGATCTTCGCACCCCAGGCGATTCCGAATTCCGCCAGGATGCGCGCCGGATCGCCGACGCCCTCCCAGCCACTGCCCTCGGACTCCGACCATACCCACGGCGTGGACAATTCCCGCGGCAGATACAGCCCGGCCGGCAGCCACCCGCGCCCTTCGTTGGAGGTGACGAACGCGGTCACGCCGCCGGAATGACGCAGCACCGACACCGCCCAGTCCACACCGAGCGCCGAATCCCCGGCCGCGGCGAGCAGACTGCTCAGCAGGCTGCGGGCCAACACCAGGTCGCCGTCGACACGTTCGCCGAGTACGAAGGCCGGGGCCGACGCCGCCACCATGGCCGCGCCGACCGCATCCCGCACGACCTCGTCGCTGCCGGACTGTCCCGGAATACGCTGCGGGGGAATCGCTTTCGCCGCCGGTGGCGCAACGGGGGATCCGGGTGGGCCGGGTGGATTGCCGACCATGGGCCCCTTCCCCCCGGGCGCGGAGATCCGCGAGTCCGGTGGCGATCCGGGGCGGGTGTCGGCACCGGCCGGCGGCGGGGTTGCCTGCGCCGCGGGCGCGTTCATCCGATCGACGGGGGCCGATACGGCGGGACCGAGCGCCCCGGGCTGGGGCACGACCAGTGGCGCCGACATCACCCCGCCCGCTGCGAGGCCCGGCGCGCCGATCGGAGCGATCGGGCCCAGCTCGGCACGATGTCCCGCCCCGTCGTGTTCGGTCTCGTCGTCCGGATGCGACGTGCGGCCGAATTGCCCTCCGCCGGAGTCGTTCTCGTCATGACCGCCCCCGGACTCGGAGCCGTGCCCGGCGGCGGGCTCGGCATGTGTGTCCGAGGCGGTCCCGGCGACCGGGGCGTCCGGCTCGTGCGAGGCACCGGAATCAGCCATCGGTGCGGCGTCCACGGCATGGTCGCCGCTGTCGCCGGGGCCGGCGTGATTCGGAGCCGCGGGCGCCCACGCGGAGTTCTGCCCCGGAGCAGGCGCGCCGCCGACCGGTGCCGTCGGAGCCGGCGCGTTCGGCGCTTGGTCCTGAGGGCCCGCCGACAGGGCAGGCATGTGATCGACCGTGGCCGGCGGGTCACCGAACAGCCGATCCCGCAGCCGATCCGCGATGTCCTCGAACGGCGGTGGAACATGAGAGAACATCCCCGGATCGAGCCGGACCATCCCGGGGAGGAACGGGAAGCGCGGCATCGGATCGTGCATCGGACCAGGCATCTGCTGGTGCGAGCCGCCGCCGGGGTACCGGGGGCGGCCGCCGGCCCCGGGCCCACCGTCCTGCCGCCGTCCCGGATGTCCCGGGCCGCCCGGGCCGTTGCCCCGCGCCCAGGGATTCGGCCGGCCAAGCAATTCGGCGATCAAGGCGAGCTCCGGAAGACCCTGGGGGCCCAACATGTTCAGCGCATTGCGCTCGACGTCGGCGACCTCGTCCCGAGCCTCTCGGACGATGGCGGAGATCCGCCGCTGTTCGGCGGCTTCGTCCTCGTTTCCGTTCTTGTCGGTCTCCTGCTGCCGGACCCGCTGGATATCTGCGTCCGCACGATCGACGATGTCGAGGATCCGATGCCGGGTGCGATAGTCGATGTCGCCGATCTGCCCGAAGGTATCGGACGCGGCGACCAGGGCATCCACCAGCTTGCGCAAGCTGTCCTGCTGGTTCAGCATGTCGCGTTTGGCCGGCTCCAATCCTTCGCTGGACGGAACGCGTTCGGAAAACAGGCGCCGGGCACGATCGGCCTCCTCGGGGTCCATCGCCGCGGCGGCGTCGCGAACCATCGTCTGGAGGTTGTACCAATCCGACGGTGGAATCGTGGGCCAATGCTTGCCGACGATCGTTTCCCAATAGGGGCTGCCGTGCTCGGAACCCATGCGCGTCAGACCGATCGCACGCCGGCGCCGGTATCGATATCCGCGTCGTAGAGGGCGTTCACGGCATCGCGCACGGCAACGTTCGTGCCATCGCTGTGGCGGTTGCGCGCGGTTACGAAGTCGCTGATCCACTCACCGACTCGATTGCGGATCTGCGTCGTCTGATCGTCGAATTCCGCTCCCGTGCCCGCGCGATAGTGCGTAGGCAGATTTTCCACGTGCTGTGATGCCTGTCCGGTGTTCGCGGCGACGGCGACGTGGAACTGATCCGACGCGTTGATGGAGCTTTGTTGATCGTCCATCTCCAGCATGACGGACTCCTATCTGTAGTCACAGCGTGGTGCCGAATTCGGCGCTCTCCATCGCCCGGTAGGACGCCTCGGTCGGCAGATCGAACGAGTCCACCGTGTAGGGCCGCGCGCCGTTGTACTCCATCTCCGCGCGCAGCCCGACGCGGGATTTCATATGCGCGAGCCGCGCCAGTCGCAGAATCTCGTTGGCGAGCCAGCTGTCGCCGTTGTCGCGCGCCTCGTCCGACAGGTGCAGACCGACCACCTCGCCGTCCCGGTCGCATGCGACGCCGACGCTGTGGTCGGGATTGAAGACCTCGTAGGTCATCGACTTCCAATCCGGCGCCGGTGCATCGGATTCGGTGTCGTAGTCGTCGAAATCCAGATCGTCGTTCATCTGTTCTCCTGTGTCTTGCGAGCCACCTGCACCCGGTCGGCCCGACGGGAAGGCACCGCAGTGTGACTCATCGGCCCTCCGAAAGTTCAGGGGCGAGCGCACCTCGCGGCGGTGGTGCGACGGCGCCGGCGGGTGGCGCGACGCTCGCGGCCGGCGGTGGTTCGTTCGAACCCGCTGGTGATTCTCCGGTTCCCGACATCCGGTCGACCAACTCGCTCCAGGCCGCGTCGCCGACCGTCATCACCTGACGCAGCGACCAGAATCGCGAGCCCAAATACATCTCCCCCGTTCCGTCGGGTTCGACGTCCAGATGGTCCGGGCCCTCCGCTCCGTTGAGCGTCACCGTGGTCAGCGGCGGATTCATATCGTCGATATTGATGATCGTCGCGCCGCCGCCCGGGATGAACGAGCGGCGGCAGCGTGGACTGTTACCGATCGCCACCTCGGCACTGTTGGTGGAGATGGTGATCTCCGGATTCAGCAGCAGTTGCAGAACCCACGACCGCGCGGCCGCCTCGGGCTGATCGGCGTTGATCGAAATAGTCAGGGCCGCAGCAAGATCCACCACCAGCATCGACTCGGAGGTGGTGACACCGACGATCACGAGCCGCTTCGGCGAACCGACCGGATGGGGCAGATCGTCGGCGGCGAAGGTGCTCACATCGGAGCTGGCGCCCGAAGCCGGATGAGCTCCCACCATTCCGGTCGCCACGTCGATGGTGAACGCCGCGATCGGGTGCAGACTGCGCTCGCCCACCCCCGCCAGCCGCACGAGGCCCTCCTCGTGCAGCCAGCGCACGGTGTCGGCGACGGTGACCGCCGCGGGTTCGGTCACGACAGCTGCTCCACCGGTTGCCCACCGACACCCTCGGTCTCGGGCGCCGGCTCGGCATCCATGATCACCTGGTACTGGCGTCCGGCGTCGGCCGAACTCTCGCGGATGGCGGACATGATCTCGGCGACCAGTTCATCGGCCTCGAACCGGTCGACCGTGCCGGGTGCCAGGTACAGGTCGGTCAGCCGCCCCATCGCGTCCACCTCGGGGATGACGGCACCGCTCGGCGAGGGGCGCCGCGCTCGGATCGCGTCGATACGTTCCCGCAGATCGGCGATCTTGTGGCGTAATTCGCGGGCGGCGTCCAAAGCCGCTTGGACGTCGGGATGGATTCCACTCATGCGCTACCTCCGGATTGACTCGGGGTCTGGTTGGCGGGTGACGGCGTCGGGGGTGTGACGGTCGGTGCGATGGTCGGCTTCTCACCGATGACCTGCTCGGTGTGCGGGGTGTCGTCGACGTACATCAGCCGATCGGGATGCCATGCCACGACCCGGTTGCGTTCGTTGCCGCCGCCGCCACCGCCCATACCGGGCGCCATCGGCATGTACGGCATCATCGGCGACCCACCGGCGGCGCCGCGGGCCGCCGCGGCCGCCGAGGAGGACAGCGGCTCGATCACCGGTGTGCGAGGCATATTCGACGCGCTGCTCGCCGCGGTCCCGGCCGTCGACGCCGACGCCACCATCGGCATCGGGCCGACGCTGACGGTCGGTGTACTCGTGGAGCCGCTGTCCAGCCCGCTGGTGATGTCCCCGATCGGCATCGCGCCACCGCCGCCGTAACCGCCACCGGCGGAACCGTAGTCGGGGTAGCTGCCGTAGTCGTAGCCGTAATCGGAGCCGTCGAGCCCGTCGAGCGAGTCCGTGCTGCCGCCCTGGCCCAGCTGCGACATCATCCCGCCCTGCATCAGCGAGCTCATCATCGTGGGCAGCATCTGGGCCAGCATGCTCATATCGCTACCGCTCGAATCACTCTGCGAGCCCGAGGTTTCCGAGCCTTTCGACGGCCCCTTCGAGTTCACCGCCGTGGAGTAGTCGGTGACCGTCTGGGCCGAGCGCGCGTTCTGCTCCTGAAACTTCGCCAGCGCATCCTGCACGCCCAGTTCGTTCTTCGAGCGCATCGCCGAGACCAGCTCCTTGCGGGCGGCGATGATCTCCTGGGGCGTGGGATGTTTGGCCTTCGCCGCGGTGAAGGCGTCGGCGTAGTTCTGGGCGTTGTCCGCCAGATCCCCCAGCGCGGATCCGAGCTGGTCGAGCCAGCTGCGGTGTTTCGAGAGTTGCTGTGCAGCCGCCGATCCCACCGGTGTCCAGTGCTGCATGCGCAGCGCGGCCTGATCCAGACCGCTGGTGGCATCGGCATGCGTGGTCGACAGGTAGTTCCGCACGTTTTCGGCGAAGCGGGCGGCGCCTCCCGGCCCCGGACCGGTATGCAACTGCTGGGCGAAGGTCAGCGGATCGACCTCCGCGCCGACGGCCGGCAATCGGAAGGTCGGCGCGAACCGCGGTGTGTGCGGCGGAGCCTCGGCCACCGGATTTGTCAGCAAATCCGAACCCGCGCCGCCGATATCGCGCCCGGCCTGCTCGTCGGCCTCGGTGTAGTCCACCGCGGCGGCGCCGATGTTCCAGGCGGTGCGATGCACCTCGTTCAACGCCCCGAGCACACCGTTGTACAGGTCCTGCGCACTGCCGTTCAGCTGTGGCACCGCCTGCGCGGAAATCGGATCCGCTCCGGCCGGGACCACCCAGCCTCGGGGCAGGGTGGACCCGCTGTTGTGGGCCATATCGGCCAGGGCGGATGCCGCCGAAACCAGTTCCGTCGGATCAACATTCAACGCTACGACCTCCTCTCACCCTCCAGCCGTCAGATCGTCTGAGTGCCGGCCAGTGCCGACATCGTCGGACCGCCGGCGGACGGATCACCCGGCGCCGGCACCGCGGGCATGGCGTCACCGTGCGCGGCGCCCGTGCCCTCGATACCGGCCGGATGCGCGAACCCGCTGAAGTCGCCGAAATCGCCACCCACATCGGACATGTGCGCATCGAACCGCTTCAGCTCACCGCACACGATCACCTGCAGCGCATCACTGCCGTCACCCGAACCGGCCGAGGTGTCGCCCGAGCCGGCCGAGGGATCACCGGAACCGCCCGACACACCGGTGAAACTCGCGGCACCGGTGAAATTCGCGGCGGCGGCGGTGCTCGGATCACCGGATCCGAAGGCGACCACGATCGCCGCGTGGTCCTTGTCCCACAGCGCGACATCGCCGGTCATCAACTGGCTCGGATCGATCCGCGCGCCGACCTGCTTGTTGTCCGACCACTTCGCCGTGGTGCCGGAATAGGCCGCCTTCGCGTCCGTGCCCTTGGTATTGGCGAAGGCCGCGTCCAGCGCCTGGGCGACGACGGGCGACACCTTCTGCTTCCGCTGGAAGTCGGGCGGGAAGGCGTATTCGATCATGCCGTCCGAACCCGGCACCCGCGGCGGCGGTGTGGTCCCGCCCGGCTGCGAGGACGTCGCGTTCGGAGGCGGACCGCCGGCGGTATTCGACACCGGCGCGGCGTTGTTCTGATTCGACCACGGCGTCGACGGAGCGGGCTGCTGCGGTTGCGCCTGTGCCAGCGGCTGCACCGCCCGATCGATCCGATTCGGATCCAGATCGTCGGCCCGGTTGCGCAGCGAGTCCCCGAGCGAGCCGTAGGGATCCATGCCCATACCCATCCCGTACGGATTCATATACGGGTTCATGCCCATTCCCCCCATGCCCATCGGATCCATCATTCCGCCCAAACCCGAACCGAGCGACGGTGATTCGACCGGGCTCGCCATCGACGAGTTCGGTGTCATCGCCGAATCCTTGATCTGCTGAATCGCATCGTCGATCTTCGATTTGGCGTCGTCGGCCGTGGAGGTGTTGTCGGTCGGCAGTCCGGTATTGGGGTCGATGGTGGTGTCCTTGCCGAGGTTCTCCAGCCCGTTGTCGGCACCGAGATTCAAACCGGGGTTGTCGCCGGGATTACCTCCGTTACCGCCGCCATTGAGCTTCGCCATTGCGCTGTCCAGTTCCGACTGAATGGCGGCATCGTGCTGCTGCTGGGTCTTCTCGAAATCCGCCGCCCAGGATTTGATGGCATCGGCGGCGGCCTCGTTCTGTCCGGCAGCCGGATCCACCGTGTCGATCAGTTCGGAGTACGCCTGGTCCATCATGTCGATGAATTGGATCTCCAGCACCTGCCCCTCCTCGAGCGAGGAGATCGAAGCGACGTTGTAGTTGATACCGCTGACGAGGTCACCCAGTTGTTTGAGTCCGTCCTTGGAGGTCTTCTTCACGTCGTCGACCTTCGCGCCGAGCTTCTCCAGCGAAGCGTCGTAACTCTCCGCTTTCGCATTCATGCTGCTCACGGCGGAGCGGTATTGGGTCAGCAGATCCGATTGGCCCTGCAGTTTCTGGAGCGCCTGCGGCTTCAGCGTCGGCGTCTTCACCACCGCCACCGGCTTACCCTTCTCGGGCTCACCGAAGAGCTTCGCGTTGGTACTCAGCGCCTCTGCCAGCGAGTCGGCGGTTTCGGCTTCGGTCTCATCCGACATACCAGCGCCGTATCTGCTCGTTCAAACCCTGCGGATACAGCAGGAATCCCGTACCGGTGGCTGTGTAGCCCGGATCGGGGGCAATAGGTTCCTTCGCCGGAGAATCCATGTACTGGCTACCGCCCCAGGTGAGGGTGACCTGCTGCGTGGCCGGTGGCTTTCCGCCCGGCTGTTTGTCGCCGCCGCCGTCGGATCCCCCCGAATCGCTGCCCCCGCGTGGCGACTGCCAGGTCAAGCCCGTTGCTGTCGCGATCCCCGCCGCCCGCAACGAGTTCCGCTTCCAGCCCGCGTTCTTCGCGCCCTTGCTGTTGGCCCAGCCCTTCTGCTTGGCTTCGAGCTCTTTCTTCCGATTCTCCAGCTCCTGCGTTTCTTTGTCCGTAGTCTTCCCCCGGGCTTTGACCTCCTTCTGCAAGCCCTTATATTTATTTTTGCCAGCAACGTCGGTGAGGGGAACACCCAGTTGGTCAGCCAACTCCTGATCAGCCTTCTGCGATTTTGCACGCAGCTTGGGATTCGAATTGGAGGCATTATTCTTGTAATATCTCGCGTCGGCCCTCGCCTTCTTTTTAAGGGCTTCCTCGAGTGCTTGCTGACCTTTCCCCATGGTCTCGATCTCGGTGCCGACCGAGGTCACCGACCGCCCTGTCTTCCGGCTGATACCCCCCGCAACCGCATCACCCGCGAGACTGCCGGCCGCACCGATCCCGCCGGCCATCCCGATGCGGCCCCAGTCGATGTTCCCGATGCCGTCACTGGCTGCCGAGTGCAGGAATTCGGCACCGCCGTTGACCGCTGCGCCGAGCAGCGCGCTGCCCAGTTTGCCGCCGGTGGCTTCGTTGGCGGCCTTGAAAATGGTCCCGATTCCCATGAATGGTCCGACTCCTTATGCGGGTACCGTCGCCGGTCCGTGCGTTGACTGGTCCACCGGAGTCGCCGACAGCCCAGGGCTGGACGAGGGAGCCGATATGTCGATTCCGGCGGGGTGGAAGAAACCTGCGAAAGACCCGAAGTCTCCGCTCTTGTCGCTCATATGCGGATCGAACGGACGCAGTTGGGCCTCGATGATCACTTCGAGTGTTCCGCCGTTCTCCTCCGGGAAGGCCACTACCAGTGCGGTCCGCTGGGTATCCCAACTCGCGAGATCCCCGGTGGTCAGTTGATTCGGTTCGGCCGGCGTCCCAAGAGAATTCGCGTCCGGAATCTTGGCAGGGGTGGCGGCGTAGGCACCACGACCGTCCGTGGTCGCCGCGTTTCCGAACGCCGCCGTGAGAGCATTCGATACGACGATCGAGACACGCTGAGAACGACCGTCCGGAAAAGTGAAGACGGTGCTGCCGTCGTCGGCACGCGCGACGGCGACGCTGACCGGTGTCGCGCCGGCTTTCGCCGGTGCGGCGGCCTGCGTCGGTGTGGCCGACTGATTCGACGCGCCGGGTGCCGAGTTGGCCGCATTCGCAGCGGAATTCGACGCGGTGTTCGCGGAAGCAGGGCCGGCGCCGGCACGACTCGGCGCAGCCTGGGCCGGCGCCGCCGGCGGAGCACCGACAGCTGGAGCGATTACCGTCGACGACGGGTTCTCCGCCGTGGCCGGAACGCTGCGTGCCGCTTCGGCCGCTCGGCGTTGGTTGGCGGCAGCCAGCGCCATCGGCAAGGCGTAGGCAGGCATCCCGTACGGCGCACTCGCGGCGGCCGACGCGGGCGCGGCGGCGGCCGGTGCCAGGGAATGCCGAGACGAGGGTTCAGCAGAGGCAAGCGGCACGGGCTGCCCCGCGTCATTGGAAGCGGCGGTCTGCGCAACGGGCGAATCCGTAACCGGAGCGAGGGACGAAAGGGACGGACTGCCCGAGGTATCCCAGTTCCACACCGGCGCAGCTGCGGGTGAATTCTCGTTTCCCACCACCGAGTAGGGACTGTTGTCGCCGGTGTAAGTGAAGGTGTTGCTCGGGCCGGTGTTCTTTCCTGAAGGCGAGGGCTTGTCGACGCCTCCGGGTCCGGTCGTCTTGCCGGCATCCTCGGGGTTCTGTTTGCGGACCTTCGAACCGAGTTCGGCGAACTGCTGAGATTTTTCCTGCATGATGCCCGAGACGGTGTTCACCGCGGAGTCGATGATCGCCATCACGTAATCGTCCTCCGAAATTGCGTTACCCCCCTGGGCGAGGCTCGGGTCCAGAACCTGTTTATCGATGAGCTCCTTCAGCACCGTCACATCACGGGGGTCCACACTTGCCATGACCTTCAAGCCATCGATGCCGTTCGCCAAGTCACTCCGGCCCTCGTGGCACAGCTCCGGGCTGTCGTCAGCAGCCTTCGCCACGGTAGCGTCGAGTTCCAGCAGTCGGTCGTACGCATGTTGAAGAGCGATCACCCACTGCTGGTAATTCGCAATGCCGGCGTTCTCTGCCCCGGACACCTTCCCGACCGGAACCGTCTTCGGCGCAGCCAGAGCACTTCCGTCTCCGAATGCCGCCCAGCTCGAGACATACATGGCGGGCAGCGTTTTGTATTGCTGGACAAGACCCGGAGAAAACGTCAGGCCGTCCGGCATCTTTTCCGGATCGGGCATGAAGATCCGCGGCATCTTGTCAGACATACTTGAGCGCCTCCGCGGGCGTTATGTCTACAACCGGGATCTGCCCCGGGCCGTTCTTACCTCCTTGAATAATCGTCCATGCGTCCTTACCCATGTCCCAGGCGAAATGAGCATTCGAAGATCCCATGCTCGCGCCCAGCGCGCTGGAGTAATACCGACCCGGGGTCATGTGCCCGGCGCCGGCCCAGGTCGGCAGCTTGTTCTTCCAGAATCCGGTCTTGTTGAAGGCCATCGCATCCTTGATCGCCTGGCCCTTCACCGCGCCTTTGGCATCGGCTTTCGCGATCGCTTTGGCCATCGCCTTCGCCGCCGCCTCGCCCTCGGCCCGCATGAAGCCCTTGACGCCGAAACCGCTGACACCGCCACCGAGCATGCCTCCGGCGGCACCGAACGCAGCGCCTGCTCCCACGTTCTTCCAGCTCCACCCGTCCTTGATTCCCGACTGCAACGCACCGGCGGCAGCACCGACCAAGCCCGCGCCGATCGGTCCGGTGGTCGCGAAGGCCACGCCGGTCAACGCGCCGATCGCGATGTCGTCCCAGTGGTTCACGACCTGGTTGCCGACCCAGCCGGCAGCCTTACCTATGGCACCGAACAGGTTCATCGGGTCACCTACCCGGTCGGGAGCGACTGCTACTCATACCGCGATCCCCGTCCTGCCGTCGGTTCGATCCCCCCTCATTCTCAGCGATTCCCAGCGTTGGGAATTCTGTGCGGATCAGGACCGGAGAGGATTGAGAGAAGCTCGCGCACCGACGAATCGGTGCGCCGTGGCGGACCGGCTGGGACCGATGCGGAAGGAGTGCCGATGCCCCTTTTGCAGTCGATCACCGCCGCGGCGCGCCCGGTCACGTTCGCCTTCGTCGCCCTGGGGGATGGCGCGTGACCAGCATCGAGAGCCCAGTGCCGGTGGTGAACGACGGTTCGACCGATCCCGTTACCACCGCCCCGGATGCCGACACCGGATCCGGTTCGGAGGCGCCGACGACACCGTGGACAACACCTCGGCGGCACCGTGATTCGAGCGGAACCAGAGCCACGGTGCCGAGCACTTCTCCCTGGACGGATCAGCACGGAACGTCTGCGCCACAGAACTCGGGAGTATCCGTGCCGTCCGCCTCGTCGTCGTCTGTTCCGGTGGTTTCTCCGTCTGCGCCACCGGGTCCGGCTCCGGCCGGGTCGGGTGCGGGTGTGGTG
>NZ_LZMK01000213.1:0-25790 GCF_001665865.1 Nocardia sp. 852002-20019_SCH5090214
GAGTTGGAACGCGGGCTCGACATCCTGCTGGCCGGCCTTACGGCCACCCTGCCGAAGCCTGGCGAGGGTGCCACTGCACTCGATGCCACCGTCGACAGGGAAAAGACGTGACCATCGAGGTTCCGGTAGCACGCGAAGTGACGGCGCAGCACAACTCAACGCCGTCGCCGACGCGCTGGCGGATCTGATGGGCGAACTCGGCGACGGACATCCTCGACTGTGCCGGCACCGCGCCGAACTGACCGTCGCGGTGGACCTCGAACACCACGTCTACGCATCGGATAGCCAGCGCGCGGCGGCGGAGGGGGCCTGAGTATGTACTTGCGTTCACCTCCCTCGGGACGGTTGCCCTGCGGATTGGCGTGGCATGGAGCTGGCCACGACGAACCCCGCAGACGAATGGTTTCCGTAAGTGTGTGGGCTGGGACCACAGTCATATGTGTGGGGTGTCGGCGACCGATATCGTTCTCCCGCGCGAGGTACTCGCACCGCGCTCGGGTCGCATCGCGTAGCGACCCGAGCGAGGTGAGGGCAGTACCGCCCGCCGCCACCTCCCCTCAAGGGTTCACGCTCTAGGTGCAACAAAGTGGGGCGAAGGCGGCCCTGCACCCAGCGCTGATCGGCGGCCGGGCCCGCAATCGTGTTCACCGGTGGGGGTTCGATCTGCGCTTTCGTATGCTCGTGAGCGTGGTCGAGATCAACTCTGCCGCCGCCATGGTGCAGGTTCTGCGTCGCGTGGGTGCCTCTGTCGATGATGTTGCGCGCATCCTCTCTCGGGATACGGAGGCAATCGCTCGCAGGATGCGGAGCACCAAGGGCGTGCTTGAAAATGCAGACAGTGACGTTGCATCGGCCGTTCGCAGTACCGTCGCCGACCACCGCAAGGCGTCTTCGCACTACTCGGGGATCTACCCGGGCAGGTGGCACCAACTCTCGGTGCGTCGGGTCGAGAACGGCCCCGCGCGGGTGGCCGACGAGCTCGAGCGAATCTACCGGGCCGGAGACAGATCACGGTGGGCCAATTACGACCCCAAGCTATTCCAGCAAGGCCACCGTTCGCTCGAAATGTGGTTGAAGACCGAGGGCCCGTTGGCGCCGCTGAGCGAGCATTACGGCCTGAACTGCTGGGAGATGGTCACTTACGCTGCGACACGAGCGGGCGTCTTGGACAAACATCGACTACGCGAATTGATCGAACTGCGGCGACGTCCCGACGGCACCTGGAATGGTGACCATCTCGACATGTGGCTGCAGCGGATGGGGGACTGGCTGATTCCTGAGGGCCGGCGCACATATACCGGCGCGCCCGGTGGCCCGGTGCCGGAGCGGGGCGACATTGTGATGTGGAACGCGAATGCCGAACATGTCACCGTGGCAACCGGACGTACGGGAGCGGATGGGTCTCCGGAGCTCTATTCGTCCTGGTACCTGCCGAAACATCCGCTGACGTGGGATGAAGTCACCAAGTCCTTTTCCCAGGTCACGGATTCGGTGCAGATCACGACGGTCGATGAGTTGACGAAAGGGATGTACGCCCTGCGTTACAAGGGGGAGCCCTGCTACGACCCGACTGTACCTTTCGAGATCATTTTCGGGCGCGGTCCGTGGTGAGTGGCGGCAGGTTCGTTCCGGTTGTGGGGCGGAGTGGGCGGGCAGGGTTTTCGTCGGCGTCGAGCCGACGAAAATTCGTCGGGCCCGCATCGTCCACCACGAGCAGGACGCCCAACGACCGACGCCACCGCCGAAAGTGCCTGGAATACCTGCTACCACAACTAGATCGTGTCTCCCGATGATGTGAGCCATTCGACGATGAGAGCCGGTGTGAATCCGGCGCGGTAGGTCAGGGCGAGCTTGTCGTAGCGAGTCGCGACTGCGCGCCAGTGTTCGGCCTTGTCGAACGCGCGCTCGACCACGTTGCGTCGTGTGTATTCGACCTTGTCGAAGCCTGGCGGCCATCCCACCGAGGCGTCCGCGCCCTTTCCGGTTGGCGACCTGGTCGGATCGTTGGGGTATGACGCTGCGGATCCGTTTGCGCCGCAGCAGGTCCCGGTTCGAAGCTGCCGATTACGCCTTGTCCGCGACGACCGTGTCGGGATTACGCCGAGGTGGGCCACCGGCGAGCCGGGGCACCGCCTGTCGGGTCGATAACGACGCCGGCATGGGCGTCGACACAGCGGCGAGCGACGAACAGCGTGTCATTGTGGGCGGAAGCGATGATCGGAACGACGGCCCGATGTACCGCTTCGAGAGCCGATGTGGCGCTGCGGGTTCAGACACCACTTGCGGTTGGTGGTTCTCCATCGACATGTGAACTTCCGTCCCCCGAAAGACTTCAGATACTGCTTCGTCGGTGGTCATACGGGATACCGAACACCGGTGAGGTCCTCGGACATCTCCCATAATCTGCGCTGAAGCAGGGCATTGCGGGAGGTGGCAGACGAGCTGACGATCCGGGGATGGCCTCGTAGTTCGCCCAGTCCTCCGGGACCGAAGTATTGGCCGCCTACAACTGCGGGATCCGTTGCGGCGCGCAATATCGGCAGTGCTCCCATCGCAGCGCCTTGACGCAAACCGCCGAGCAGTCTGTTCTGCAGCCGTATGGATATCGGGGCGTCCCTGACGAGTTGTGTCTTCGTCGTGCCCGGGTGCGCTGCCACGGCGATGGCGTTCGTACCTGAGGCCGCAGCCAGCCGACGTTGGAGTTCGTATGTGAAGAGCAGGTTGGCGAGCTTGGCCTGGCCGCAGGCGTGTACCCACTTGTAGGGACGCCGTTGCCAGTGTGGGTCGGCGAAGTCGATGCCGTCACCAGCCATGCGGTGGCCGAAACTGCTCACGGTCACGATTCGGGCTCCGGGTGTGTTCATTAGCATGTCCAAGAGCAAGCCTGTCAGCGCGAAGTGTCCGAGGTGACACACGCCGAAGTGGAGTTCGAAGCCGTCCTCGGTGGATTCCTTCGTAAACGCGACCAGCCCCGCGTTGTTGATCAACAGGTCAATGCGGGGGTAGCTTGCGCGCAGTTCGGCGGCCGCGGATCTGACAGATCGCATGGATGCGAGATCGAGCTGCTGCACCCTGACGGTAGCGCCGGGTTGAGAGTCGGCGATTCTGGCGGCAGCTTCGGTTCCCGCGCCGATGTCTCGCACGGCGAGCACCGTGCGGGCTCCGCGACGCGCAAGAGCAGCGGCGATCTCGTACCCAATACCCGAATTAGCGCCTGTTACAACGACAGTGCGCCCCGATTGATCCGGTATCGCGTCAGCCGTCCAACGCTGACGCCGGTTCATTTTCATTTCACCTCGCTCACGTCGGGGGACCGGATACTTCTCCAGTAGGGTCGTAGCGGTTGGTCAGGTATCCGGAGTCGGAGTCGGCCGACCCTGCGAATCGCAGTGCTGCCCAACAGATCTGAGTCGACCTCATCGCCACGCGTGGTAAAAGGCCGGGCTCCGGATACTCCCAATACTCGACGAGCTTTCCGTTGTCGATACGGTACACCTGGGCCAGGACGTAGCTCAGCTTCTCGCCGTCACGTTCGAGGTGATGGCGAACAATAGCGACCCCGATGCGATCGTTGGCCACGATGTCGATCAGTTCGTCCCGATCGTGCGCGCGCATCAGCACGCCGCCGGGGCCCGCACCGCCGGCCCGGAGTGCGATTTATGTACCGGGCCGGCCACGGGGTGGGCCGTTCGCGGGGCGTTGCCGTCGGTGGCCACGTAGGCCTCGGTGGTCAGCCCGCCCCGCGGCCCGGCCGTGCTGATCACGCCTGGCCAAGCCGCGGACTCGGGCGATGTTGCCCGCAGTGCTCGAGCAGGTGGCGGTGCCCCGGCTCGCCGGTGTCCCACCTCGGCGTAATCCCGACCCGGTCATCGCGGACAAGGCGTACTCGGCAGCTTCGAACCGGGACCTGCTGCGGCGCAAACGGATCCGCAGCGTCATACCCCAACGATCCGACCAGGTCGCCAACCGGAAAGGGCGCGGACGCCTCGGTGGGATGGCCGCCAGGCTTCGACAAGGTCGAATACACACGACGCAACGTGGTCGAGCGCGCGTTCGACAAGGCCGAACACTGGCGCGCAGTCGCGACTCGCTACGACAAGCTCGCCCTGACCTACCGCGCCGGATTCACACTGGCTCTCATCGTCGAATGGCTCACATCATCGGGAGACACGACCTCGTCGAGATGTCCTGCAGCCACATGACATTCAAATCGCGCAAGGGCCCGCACGGATTCGGGACCGCCACACGTCCAGGCTGTATCGGTAACGCCTGGGCGGACAACGCTGGCAGGCGCGCCTGCAGTTTCAGCGGATCATCAAGACCGGGACAGGGTTTCGGTGTTCGGTTCGGGACGGTTATCGGCGGCGACCGAGGGCGCTACAACGGTGGCGCCTCGGCGCTCCGACGCTGATTCGGGCTTTCGCGTAGCGTCGCCGGTCTTCTTCTCCGAGGCCTGCGCGGAGGAATGCTCGGAGTCCGGGGCGTGTGCTGCATCGGCTGTATCCGCAGTCTCGGCGGGCCGGTCGGTCCGCCAGGGCGCCGGTCGCGCATCCGGCCGGGCGAACACCGTGGGCTCGGATTTCGGCGGGACACCGCGGGCGGACCACGGCGTTCCGGAGGGGGCAGCCTTCGGGGTGGGCTTCTTGCCAACCGCCTTGCGGCGAGCGCGCTTTCGCCATGGTGTGACGTGCTGGTTGGATCCCCGGACGGCACGCCCCCCGGGGTTCGACCGGCTCGGCGGCGACGGGTCATCGGCATCGCCTGCCACCTCGAGGAAGTTGTTCGCCCGATCCTGCCCCATCGCCGAGGAAGGGCGTTCCTGGTCTGGGCTCCACGATGATTCCGGGTCGGACACCGGAATCTGCGGGCCGTAGCGTACGGGCGTACCGCGGGGGTCGTGATGGGCAGTGACGCCGGAGTCGTCCCTTGCCACCGGTGGTTCGGAACTCGTCCCCGCCGCGGCATGCCCGGGACTCGGCGCCCCACCATCGGGACCCGCTACCGCATGACCACCATCAGCGCCCGAGGTGGTGGCGCTGATTTCCGGATTCGGTTGCACACCACCGATTTCCGTGTTCGACGCAGCATCCGGCCCCGGCAACCGGCCGGTGGCATGGTGCGCCGGATGCCCAGTAGCCCCAGTAGGTCCCTTGGTCGTGTGCGTGCCGGAGTGATCGGGCGGATATCCAGGGGAGAGCGGATATCCGGAGGAGATATGGGCAGGGCCCTGCATGTCGGGCGTGACGCTGAGTGGGGTCGTCGGCGAGGTATTGGCCACCGGCGCAGGTGCGTGGTCGTTCGTCCCGGTCTGCGGTCCCACTCCCCTGGAAGGATCCGTGCCCGGATCCACGGCAGGCACCCCTCCTTCCCCGCCGTCGTCGAAGGTGGGAGAGGTGAAGTCCAGTCCCGCGACCTTGTCCGCGAAATCCGATGCCTGCCGCAGGATGTCATCGGCCAGCCCATCGAGGACATGGGCGTAGTTGATGACCTCGTCGGGCTCGATGTGCAGCGTCTGATCGGCCGAACCGGGCGGCGGACCCAACAGCTCGCCCGCGGCGTCGTCCACGATCCCACGGACCATGCGGTCGATGACATGCTCGAGCGGCTCGATCGCCTTCCCGAGCACCTCGACCAAAATATAGCCGATCAGCACCTGCTCCATCACCTGGCAAATCTTGCGCGCGGCAGCCACGACCGCCTGCTCGACCGCGACCGACAGACCGTCGGTGACGATCGTCGCGGCCATCGCGGCGGCGTAACTGGCTGCCAGCGCGGCGAGTTCGGCCAGCACCGCGACCTTGGTCACCTTGATCACCACGGCAGCCGCATCCAGGGCATCGGCCACCACACGGCACGCCGTATCGAGATCAGCCATATGCGACTTCGACATCCGCGCCCAGGCCGCGACCAACTCCTGGTAGGAATACCCTGACCAGGCGTTCCTCATATCGGTGATCACACCGGTCGCGGTATCGTGCGCATCGGCCACGCCGTTCGCGAAATTCCGCACATGAGTCCCCAGCGCGCGGACCTGATCCTCGTTGATATCCGGATACGGCACACCGGCGTAGTTGAGAAACAACGCCACATCGTGCGGAATCTCTATAGCCATCGATCCCGCGCTTTCCCGGCCCAACTCACAGGACTCAAGCGATCACGACCCGACGGGGCATGCGAGACATGATAACCGTCGCCCCGGAATGCGGCGCCACCCTGAGGTACTGTCGATCACCGGAATCAAGTAGAGGAACCAACTCTTTCCGGGCCCGGTGCTCCTCGGCGCCGTAGGACGTCTTCGGGATCGCGGAGCACGTATCGTGGGCGCATGGCGGGATACTCCGGCGCCCCGTTGGCCCGCAAGCTCGGCATTCGGCCCGGCAACCGCGTGCTGCTCGCCCAGGCCCCGAGCGGATTCGTGCTCGAACCGCTGCCCGAGCAGGTCTGTCTGCAGCGGCGCGCCGGGCGCGGGCAGTATGACGTGATCGTCGGCTTCTGTCCTGACTACCGGTCCCTGGATCGAGGATTCGGCACATGGTGCGCCCGCCTCACGCAGGCGGGTGGCCTCTGGGTCGCCTGGCCCAAGAAGTCGAGTGGGGTAGCTACCGATCTCAGCGATACGGTCGTGCGCGAATTCGGCTTGGCCGCAGGACTTGTCGACAATAAGACGTGCGCTATCGATGAGACGTGGTCGGGTCTTCGCTTCGTGGTCCGGCTGGCCGATCGGCACTGAGTCAGAGGCGGACGCTCCGACAGGGGTCTGGTAGTGAGCTCGCGGAAAACAGCGTCGAGGGCTCAACCAGCCCGGTGGGGGAGTGCGAGATCGGAGCCTCGCGGCCGCATGGCCGAGGAGACCCGGCAGCTGTGGCGGATCGTCGACCGGCCCCGCGATCATGAGATCCCCGCCACTGTCGAGGGTCTGCCGGCGACCACCACCGGTCTTGCCGAAGGGGCTGGAGCCTTCTCAAACTAAGTACGCATTGACAGATCATCTGCCCAAAGCGATGATAAGCTGGCGCGTATTAAATCGGTACTTGCCGGTCGCAGGACGTCGCCGAAGTGCGCGTGAATCGAGCGAAGGGATCCGGAATGGGCCACTACAACAGCGACGTTCGCGACGCCACCACCCTTTCCCGAACGGTCCGCACGGTTCGGGCAACATGGGCTCACCACCGTGACTCCGGCCGATCGTTGTCCGCTCTCGTGATCAACAGCCGGTGGAAGCGGGGCCCGGCGTCGAACTCGGGCGGGCCGTTCATGGTCAGTCTCACCCAGTACACGCCGCGCCACCTCACGGATGTCGCCGACATCTGGCGCGCCTCGGAAAAGCTCGGTGATCAACTCGCCGAGATCGACGGCGCGGTCGGAGTGATGACATATGTACAACCGGGCCGCCGCCACGTGGGTTCGCTCTCGATCTGGGCCGACGACAACGGGCTGACACAGTTCATCAAGCTGCCGTACCACCTCGAGATCATGGACAAGTATCGGCCGCGGGGTTTGCCGATCAGGTCCGCCAAATGGTGGACAAGCGAATTCCGGGTCCACGCCGCGTTGAACCACAGTCTGCAGATGCTCGACACGGAGAATGAACGTCGTCGTGTTGTCGGGCCGAAGCCGAAGGATCCGGAGTGTGGCGGCAAGTGACGAAGATCCCCGAGCCTCTCTGCGGCGCAAGGGCTCTCGCGGTCCCGGGCCCCGGGCTTGCGATGCAAGCCTTCCGGGTGCCCGATCGATACGATCGCCACCGTGGAGCTGATCGGTGAAGCGGAGAAGCGTGAAATCAAGGTCGTAGGCTCCGCTCCGCTCGGCCGCAGGGATTTGCCGGTGAACGCACCCTGATCGCCGCAACGCTCGGCGTCGAGGCAGTGCACTCGAATGCGATTGCGGAAACCGCTGTGCTGGATGGAATTCTCTCGATCAGCGACCCCGCCGCTTCGCGGCCCGGTTCGCTGATGGCCTGATACCGTCGCAATCCGTCGTCGGACACCCGCACGCACTTCACCAGGCTGCGCACCGAGGTGTGCCCGACCACTTCATCGACATCGGAGTCGATGCGCCTCCTCCGCAGCGTGGGTGAGCCGGGAATGACGCAACTGATGCAGCGTGTAGAGACCATCGGAGTAGTCGGCGGTACGCGCTTCGAAGAGTTCGGCCGCGCGCCAGCCCGGGACCCCGATAGGCCCGCCTGACGGACCGCTCGTCCGAGCGATTCGCCATTGATGGGAAGGTTCGCCGGAGCTGGGGGGCGGCGGTGGGAGATTATCCGTCTTCGGAGCCTGACCCAGTTTCTCGGATGGAAAGAGATCGAATATGGACATTCAAAGCATCATCAGCTTGCTGCTCAGTGCGGGCAGCAGTGTTCTCGGCCTCGGAAGCAGCGTGCTGAGCCTCTGACCACTTTCCGACCCCCGGCGTTTCCGCGTCTGCTCCCGCACGGTCTCGGTTCTCATGACCTTGGCCTGCATCCGCGGATTGCCGGCGTCGTCACAGACCAAGACCCTCCGCGGTATCGCCACCGCTGGTCCATCGACTCCCGGCGAGACTCCACTCTGGTGGTCAACGCGCTGGACATGGCGATCCCCGTGGGGCAGAGGCGGAGCGCTTGTCACAGCGCGAGGCTGACGCCCCATCGTTTGTGCGTACGGCAATCGAGTGTCGCGCCAGGGTTTCCAGGTCAACCACGGTGACATGGCGAGCGCACCCGGCACGGTGTCGCCCGCTCGCGGCTTATCCAGCGACACGGCCGCGTTGTTCGTATCATGTTGGGCGCCTGCAATATTCGCGGCGCAGGCGGGGGAGCGCCAGGCAGGCACACACCGCGGTGACACCCCATGGGAGTGACTTCATTGTGGCTCCTCTCGATCGGGGGAGTCGTCGCTGCGCGGCGGTGTCGCGGTTGGTTCGATCTCTGGTCGGGGCGCGACAGCGGTCCGAGGGACGCTGTGGCCGTGTGCACTCGGGCGCGTGCGTGGCGGCCGGCCGTTCAAAAGCGCCAACCGTGCGTTGTAGGCGTCGAGGGCAGCTTGTTCGTGGTCGACATCGGCATCGATGGTGGTCGTGCCGAGCAGGGCGCGGTTGCGGATACCGTCGAGCCAGGGGCCGAGCCCGGTATCGCGGTCGGCGACGCGGATCCATTGTCCGGCAACGGTAATCATGATCAGCATCATCAATCCGTCACCGCCGAGCCACATGATGATCCCGGCGAGGTTCTGGTCGGCCAGCGCGCTCGGACCCCAGTCGCGGGAGCCGGCATAGGCGGGGGCGAGCACGGTCGACGACATCATCAGGGTGACGCCGACGAGGGTGTCGGGTCCGACGCAGATGGCGAGCACGACGAAGCGTAATCCGTGCGGCCACTCGGGCTCGACGGTCAGTTCGTCACCCGCGAGGGGTAGCAGCAGCAGATAGCCGGTGACCAGGCAGAGCGCGAGTTCGCTGTCGTGAATCCACATGTGCGTCGACATCGCCTGCTGGAATCCGGTCAAGTGGGTGAGCAACAGGACAGCGCTGTAGAGCGGCACGGTGAACCGCGCGGAAACCAGGATCCGGAAGGCGCGGCTCGCTCGCATCCGGTCGATCCCGCCGGCGGTGGCGGGGCCGGCGGCGTCGTGCAGGAGACGGATCGGCTGTGCCCACACCAGCAGCGCGGGAATGACCATGATCAACAGCAGGTGCACCACCATGTGCACCGAAAACAGCGCGTGCGAGTACGTCGCGAGCGCACTGTCGACTGCCACGATCACCAGCACCAGTGCGGCCAGCCAGCACACCGTGCGCAGCAGAGGCCAACGCAGCCCTCGGCGCGCCGCTCGCCATGCCAGGAACAGGTAGCCGGCCGCGGCGGCCACGACGAGTGTGTCCACGACAGGCGACCACGTCCAGGTACCGAAGATCGTGGCCGCCGTGGGCGCGGGGATGCCGGTCACTGTCGGTCGCCAAATACGAGCATTCTACAATTGTTGCACTGTGCATGTGTGGACTGGTTCGAGGGTGGTCGGGATGGGTGTGAGGCCCTCGGAAGTAGCGGGCGGACGGTGGTGGTCGCTGCCGTTGCCGGGGCGGACACCGTGGCGAGAGTGGCTGCGGGAAAGTCGCGGCGGCTTGGTGGTGCTCGCGCTGGTCATCGGTGCGGGTGCGGGTGGCGGTGCGATCGTTTTCCGCTGGCTGATAACGACTTTCACTCGGATCCTGTCCGGGTATGCGGACTATTCGGCCGCCGGGCACGTATCGAATCCGCATGTGGAATTCCTCGGGCCGTGGTTCGTGGTGCTGGCTCCGGTGGTGGCCGGGCTGGTGTATGGGCCGCTGGTGTACCGGTTCGCGCCCGAGGCCCGCGGCCACGGCGTACCGGAGGTGATGTATGCCGTCGCCGAGCGGGGCGGGCGGATTCCACCGCAGGTGACCGTCGTGAAGGCACTGGCCTCAGCGCTGTGTATCGGCGGTGGCGGTTCGGTGGGCCGGGAGGGCCCGATCGTGCAGATCGGCTCGGCATGGGGGTCGAGTATCGGGCGGTTGACCCGGATCTCTGAGCGGCGCTTGCGGATACTGGTGGCCTGCGGCGCGGCGGGAGGGATCGCCGCGACGTTCAACGCGCCCATCGCCGGACCGTTCTTCGCGATGGAGTTGATCCTGCGCGATTTCGCCGCCGAATCCTTTGGTGCGGTGGTGCTGTCGAGTGTGACCGCGAGTGTGATCGGTCGCGCCGCCCTCGGCAGCGAGCCATTCCTGGACCTGCCGGCCTTCGGCCTGCGCGCCGGCTGGGAATACGGCGCATTCGCCCTGCTCGGTGTGATAGTCGGTCTGGTCGGCGTCGTTTTCACGCACGTGCTGTACCGGATCGAGGACGTGTGCGACTGGGTCTGGCGGTGGCCGGAGTGGCTGCGGCCCGCCGTCGGTGGCCTGCTGCTGGGGGGCCTGCTGCTGGTGTTACCGCAGATGTACGGCGTCGGCTATCCGGTGCTGGGCAACGCCATCGGCGGTCACTATGTCCTGTGGATGCTGGTCGTACTGATGGCCGGGAAGATGCTCGCGACGAGCCTTACCATCGGGATCGGCGGTTCGGGTGGAGTGTTCGCGCCCTCGCTGTTCATCGGCGCGATGGGTGGCACCGCATTCGGCGTCGTTGTCCATCATCTGTTCCCGGGCGCGACCGCGGCGCCCGGTATGTACGGACTCATCGGTATGGGCGCCGCGTTCGCGGGCGCGACGCGGGCCGCGATCACCGCGGTCATCATCCTCTTCGAGCTGACCGGTGAGTATTCGATCATCCTGCCGCTCATGCTGGCCGTGGTCGTAGCCACCGGAATCTCCCGGGCAGTATCGAAAGAGACCATCTACACCCTCAAGTTGACTCGCCGTGGCGTGGATCTGGATGCGGCACACGCGGGCCCGGCCGGTCGGCTCGACCGGATCCGGGTCGGGGAGGTGATGGAGCCGTGTCCGGAACCAGTCGAGGCCGACATCACGGTTGAGGGCGTCAGTCGCATCGTCTGGACATCGGCCCATTCGATGGTGCCTGTCGTGGGGGCGGACGGAAGATACCGCGGTTGCGTCACCGCCGCGGCGGTGGCCGAAACACTCGCCGACACCGAATCGGCGGACACCACAGTCGCCGACTTGGCGGTGCTGCCTCCGACGGTCATCGAAACCGCCACGCTCGCAACCGCTCTCGACGCGCTGACTGGACAGCCGGGCACCGGGATACCGGTCGTCAACGATGTCGGTGACACGGTGATCGGCTGGCTCACCCACAGCGCCGTACTCGGCGCACTGCACGATGGGTCTGCCGCCGATCGGGCACGAGCGGCGCGTGTGCAGTCCGGGCCCGCCGACGTCGGCGCAGCGCGCACCGTTTCGGGCGGACGTCAGAGCTGATAACCCTCGATATCCTCACCGGGAGGCGGTTCGCCACCAGCGGCGGTGAAGGCGGTCAGCGCCTGCACCAACCCTGCCCGGTCGGCGACGGGCATCTTGGCGGCCACGGCGGCGATCTCGTTGCGCCGGTGAGCGGTGGCGGTGTCCACCACATGCCGTCCACGTTCGGTGAGTGCAACGATCTGCTCCCGACGCGAATTCGGATTCGTCCGCCGGTCCAGCAGACCGCCGGTGACCAAGCGGTCCACCATGCGGGTGGCCGTGGAGGGCTGCACATTGAGCAAACCGGCCAGCGTGGCGACATTCGAAGGCCCCCGGCTGGACAGGATCACCAGCGTCCGGAATTGCGGGATCGTGATCGTCTCGTCGACCGCCGCGATCGACCGTGCCGACATCGCCACCAGAAGCCGAGAGGCCGTCAGCAATGCGTCGGTCAACTGATCGATGTCGTGTGCCGCGTCGGCACCGGTCTTCGTCACGGTCACCTCCCTTGGCTGCATCCGTTCAACCCGTTTTGGTGAGATATGGGCCGATAGCCGAATCATATTGTCCGGTCCTCGGTAGGCGCGACCGGCGTCATCCCTGCCGCTGGGTCGATGATGGTGTAAATGACGACCAGATCGCGTGCCCAGTCTTTCAACATGGCCGCCGCCGAGTACGCGGCCAGTCGACCCTCCTATCCGCCCCAGCTTTTCAACGCGATCGAAGAGGTGATCCGGCGTGCCCAGGCAGCCCGGCAGAAAGTGGGTACGACCCGGATTCGAATCTGCTGGAGCGGCTATCCGCATTCTCGATGTCGCCCCTCGGCGGCCACGATGGACAGGAGCGGAGCATGCGCCAGGCCCGACACGATCACCCGGATCGGCCGGTACGGTTTTCGATCGGCGACGAGGTGCTTGTAATCGATAGTCGTTATGAAACGGCATCCATCGTGAACGACGTGCTCATCGCGTTGTGGTTCACCATCGGCAGCGCATTGTTCCTCTCCGAGCCCACTCAGGTCGCGGGCACCTGGATGTTCCTGATCGGGTCGATACAGTTCCTGATCCGCCCGGTCATCCGGCTCGGGCGTCGAATTCACTTGCGGCGCTTGGGCAGCGACGCCGGACATCGGGCCGCCGACTATGATTATTGAGTTCAGCGCGGTCCCGTCCAGCGCCGTCGATCGGCAGCGCGCCCCCGGTGGACTGCGGTACCAGCTTCGTAATCGGTCGGCCTGTTCGGCCACACCAAGGGGCGACGCCAACGAAACCGTCGCCTGCCTCCTCGACGACGTGCCCACCCTGATTCCCGCGATAGCAGCCGACCCCGGCGACGTTCTGAATTAGCTTGCGGCCCAGGGTGTCTTGTTCACAGCATGAGAGGGGCTGGTATCGACCCATCGCCTTCGGCAAGGGCGGTGTCGGAAAATCCAGTGTGACCGTGAATCTCGCCGTGGCCTGGTCTGTTGAACGGCTACTTGCCGTTCGGAAACGATGCCGAAGTCGCCAGGAATGTGTTGTAACTGCGCCGCCGCGTTTCCCAATCGCGGATCGCACGGACGCGGTGGCAACCGCGCATGATCGAACACTCGTGCCGCCGAGAACGGTGCTGCGCGCGGCGGTGTGGACTCCCACTCTTCTGATCCGCAGTCAGCCGGGATTTACACCTTATCTCCGGCAGCGATCAGCCGTGCATGACCACCTCGAGGCGGGAAGCGTCGGGGAAGTGGGTACCGAGCGTGGTCAACTCGATCGCGATCCGCCCCGGGCCGGGGGCGAAGGATATCGAGTTGGTCTCGTTGTGGAACATGTGCCGGGACACGCTACCCACCCCACCGCTGTCCAAATTGCGCCAGTTGACGACCGCGACCAGCGACGACCCGCATCCCGCGCTGCCGGTGCCGGCGATGTCGTCGGTTTGGTAGCCGATGGAGACCTGGTTGCTGTCATCGAAGATGTTGGCCTTGGCGTCGATGGTCGTCGCGCACGGGCCGCCATCGAACTGTGCAGTCAATGTCGGCATACCGGTGTGCGACTCGGCTGAGGCCGGCGTGGCCTGAAACAGAAGCGCGCTACCGACGGCAGCGAGGATGGAAACAAGGGAAGAAGCGTGCATGGTGTCCTCTCGCAGTTCAGGCCCTACACGCTATCGACACACGGGTTCAGGTTCCATCGACCACACCATCCCGAGTCCACTTTGGCCGGTAGGCGCCGGCGCATCCGTGCAACTTGCGGGTCAGCCCGAAGATGCCCTCGGTGGGTGCGTCGGATTGGGTTACATCCCGAACCGACACTGTATGAATGGGTTTCAGCCAACTCCATACCCGACGGATCCGCGTAGTCCTCAGGTTGCAGGAGTTCTCGCGTGCATTCGAATCGAAGGCGGTCGTGTCCGCTACCTCGAAGCCGACCTCATCGACTGGCTGCGGCACCTGGAACAGCACGGTGGTAGCTACACCCGCACGTCGGCGCAGGTCCGCACGATCGATGAATGCCTGCAGGCGTTCGAGCGACAGTGGGCGGTGAACCGACGCAAGGGCACCGTGCGTCGCAACAGCAAGCACCGGGAGAAGGTGAAGCTGAAGCTCACCGACAAGATGAGCGCGACCTTCGAAATGTTCGCCTGCCAGGATGCGATAAAGCTGGAGACCGAACTTCCTACATCACCGATATCGAGTATCTGTCGCCGTCGGTGGCGTATCGCCATCACGTCATCCTCGGCATGATCTTCCGGGAGCCAACCCTGCAAGGGCTGTTCGACGTGTGCCCGATGACCTGGGTGCCCGCGCCGGACACCACCGCCGCGAACGGACAACGAGCGCTGACCGCGGACGAGTGTGCGGAACTGCCGAACGTCTTCGGAGACGCCGGATCTCAGCCCCGCGGGCACGACCACGTTCTGCCCATCTCTCTGCTGCTGCTGGGTACCGGTGTGCGCTTTGGCGAGGGGCCGGCCGCACGGCGGTGCGAGATGCCCGAGCTCGACGACCCCGCAGTGGAACGCGCGCGGTCTTTCATGTCTGTTGGACGATCGTGAAGCGGGACAACATGCCGCCGTTCCGGCAGGACGGCCGTAAGTGTGGTGCGCGCAGTGATTACTGCATTGTCATGCCGATATGGCTCAGGCGGAGATGAGAGTGCGGAAACGGGTGTGCAATCCGGCGAGCGAGGACGAGCATCTGTTCATGAGCGGCGACCGCATTGTCTACACCGCTCTCGCCCACTACGCGCTGGCTGTGATGCGGGAGGGCACCGCGCTGGATTGATTCTGCTGGGCCCCCTGCGTGACGCCGCGGCCACCGAGGTCGCCGGACGCAGCGGGGACAAGGCGAGGGCCAGTGCACAATTGGGCCATTCGGAAAGGTCGTCGACCGCAACGCATCACTACATCGACAAGCGCGGGTTCGAGCGCAAGGCCGTCGACAACTCCCAGTGGTTGGAGTACCTGAATCCCAAAAGTGACGGTAAAGTAACGAATCTGGCTCGATTCCCACAGTCGGCAGCCGCCTGACCTGCGGAAATGTTTCGAGTCAGCGCAATCCGATCGTTATGTCGGGTGATCGATCCGATGGGAAATAGATGAGATTCACCAATATTGTCGGTACCTCGCTGATCGCTATCGCGGCGACGAGCATCGCCTACGGTACCGCTTACGCCGAGCCCGCCGCGCCCGCGCCGGCTCCGAGCCAGGTGCAGACCCAGCAGAGCCCGGCCGTGCAAGGCACGGACCAGGGTGTCGGCTACACCACCGAACTCGCCGATATGGGCAACAAGATCGTCACCACGGTGACGGGTGGCAAGTTCGCCCTCACCTCGGACAAGTCGGCGGTCACCCTGACCAACGACAAGGGTGCCGTGGTGATGAGCTATCCGCTGTCGGCCAAGGGCCCCAACGGCACCTCCGTCGCCGCCGCGGTGAACGAGGACGGCACCAGCCTGACGCTGACCCCCCAGGGGCAGCCGATCTCGTCGGTGAAGAACATCTCCGGTCAGGACTGGTTCTTCTCCGAGTTGCAGCACGCCTCGCTGGGTGCCGCGGTGGGCGCGGTGATCGGCTTCCTGGTCGGCCTGCTGTTCATCGGCATCGGCTCGATCCCGGGTGCGGTGCTGGGTGGTGTGATCGGCCTGCTGGTCGCGGGTGGTCAGCCGCTGATCGACTCCGCCTTCGCCTACTTCAGCGGCAACTGACACCGGAAGTGCTGCGACACTGAAGGTTCTGATTCTCGGCGGCACCCGGGAAGCCCGGCAGCTGGCCGAAATCGTCTCCGGCGAGCGAGGATTCGACATCGTCTCCTCGCTCGCCGGACGTGTGCGTGAACCGGTCCTGCCCGCCGGTGCGGTGCGCATCGGCGGCTTCGGTGGCGTCGAGGGGCTGCGGAACTGGCTGGCGGACAACGCGATCGAGGCGGTCGTCGATGCCACTCATCCCTTCGCGGGCACCATCTCCGCGCATGCGGCCGACGCGGCACGAGCGGGTGATGTGCCGATCGTGCACCTGCGCCGGCCGGGCTGGTCCGAACAACCCGGTGACCGGTGGTCGCGGGTGCCGGACCTGGCGGGCGCCGCCCGCGCCGCGGCCGACTTCGACCGCGTCTTCCTCACCATCGGCCGCCAGGGCGTGGCCGCCTTCGCCGAACTCGATGAGCCGTGGTTTCTCATCCGCGCCATCGACCCGCCCACCGGACCCGTTCCGCCGCATCATCTTCTGCTTCTCGCCCGCGGCCCGTTCACTGTGGCGGAGGAAATCGATCTGCTGCGCGAGCACCGCATCTCCGCGATGGTGACCAAGGACAGCGGCGGCGACCTCACCGCCGCCAAGCTGACTGCCGCACGAACGTGCGGCATTCCGGTCGTAGTCGTCGACCGGCCGCCCGTGCCCGCCGGTGTCGAGTGCGCGGAATCCGTTGCGGCGGCCTGGGACTGGTTGAACGCGCTGCGAGGCTGAGGCTCGCGCCACCACGCGCTGTCCGGCCCGCGCCGTACCGTAGCAGCGAGACCACGCCGACCCGTGTGGCCTTACCGGTCGGCCGCGACCCTCGCCGCGTTGTCCTGCGCGGCCTGCCCGTACCGCCTCGAGGTGAATACCCGCGTTCCGTGCGGGGTTTCGACCGTGGCGGTGGTGGATGCGCCGATGATGAGCAGCGTGCGCATATCGACCTCGTCCGGATTCAGCTCGGCGAGGGTCGTCACATGCACCGATTCGGCCGGCCCGCCCACATCGCGCCCCAGGACCACCGGGGTGTCCGGGCCGCGATGCTCGAGGACGAGTTCACGCAGGACGCCCACCTGCCATCGCCGCTGAGTGGAGGCAGGGTTGTAGATCGCGATCGCCATATCAGCCGCGGCGACCGCCGAAATCCGTTGTGCCACGGTCTCCCACGGCTTGAGACGGTCCGAGAGCGAGATCATCGCGAAGTCGTGGCCGAGCGGCGCGCCGATGCGGGCGGCCACGGCGCTGGCCGCGGTGACCCCGGGCAGCACCCGAACCGGCACATCGCGCCACTGCGGATCGGCCGATTCCTCGACCACCGCCGCGGCCATCGCGAACACCCCGGGATCGCCGGAGGACACCACCACCACGCGCGCCCCGGATTTCGCGAGATCCAATGCCATGGCCGCGCGTTCGGATTCGACCCGGTTGTCGCTGAGATGGCGGCGCTGCCCGGGGCGGACCGGCACCCGATTCACGTAGGTGGTGTAGCCGACGATATCGGTCGCCGCCGCGAGGGCGCGGGTGACCTCGGGCGTGGTCCATTGCGCGGAGCCGGGGCCCAGTCCCACGACGACGACCTCGCCGACCTCGTGAACGTCCGATCCATCCGAATCACCGTGAGCCGCAGCGGGTTCGGTCGTGGTGAACGGTATCTCGGTGGTCGGTGCGGGCCCGGGAACCACGGTGATCGCGAAGTACGGCACATCGGCGTCGGAGACGTCGGCGGCGCGCAGGATCCGCTGCCGTCCGGTGCTGGCTCGTTCCACGTAGTAGGCGTCATCGAGCCGCCCGGCCTTCGACAGCGCTTGCCGCACAGCGGGATAGGTGCGGCCGAGCTTCATGATCGCCGCGGCGTCGGCGTCGGCGAGGCGTTCGGCCAGCTGATCCGGCGGCATGGTCCCGGGCAGCACCGTCAGCACCTGCTCACCCTCAACCAGGGGTGTGCCGAGCGCGGCCGAGGCGGCACTGACCGAGGTGATGCCCGGGATGATTTCCGCGGGGAACCGGTCGGCCAGGCGCCGGTGCATATGCATGTACGAGCTGTAGAACAGCGGATCGCCGGCCGCCAGGAGCGCCACGGTGCGGCCCGCGGCCAGATGCCCGGCCAGCAGCTCGGCGGCATGTTCGTAGAACTCGTCGATCGCGCCCTGATAGCCGCCCGGATGGTCGGTGGTCTCGGTGGTCACCGGATAGATTAGATGTTCCTCCAGTTGTCCCGGCCGCATGTACGGCGCCGCGATCGAGCGGGAGATGCTGCGACCGTGGCGGGCGCTGTGGAAGGCGATGACGTCGGCGGATTCGATGACGCGAGCCGCCTTCACCGTCACCAGCTCCGGATCCCCGGGTCCGAGCCCCACGCCCCACAACTTCCCGGGAGCCACGTCCTGAGCACTCATTCCTGCTCGCTCGCGATCGCGTTCAGGGCGGCGGCGGTGATGGCGCTGCCGCCGCGCCGGCCGTGCACGGTGAGGTATTCGATGTCGCCGTATTCGGCCAGGGCCTGTTTGGATTCGGCGGCGCCGACGAAGCCCACCGGAATGCCGAGCACCGCCGCGGGGCGGGGTGCGCCGGCGTCGAGCATGTCCAGCAGATGGAACAGCGCGGTCGGGGCATTGCCGATCGCGACCACGGCGCCGTCGAGCCGATCACGCCACAATTCCAGTGCCGCAGCCGATCTCGTATTGCCCATCTCCCGAGCCAGCTGCGGTACCCGCGGATCGGCGAGCAGGCACAGCACCTCGTTGTCGGCCGGCAGCCGTTTGCGGGTGACGCCGGAGGCGACCATGGTGGCATCGCACAGGATCGGCGCGCCGCGGCGCAGCGCGGCGCGGGCCGCCGCCACGACCTGCGGGGTGTGCGAGATATCGGTGGTCAGATCGACCTGTCCGCACGCGTGGATCATGCGCACCACCACCTGCGCGACATCGGCCGGGAACCGCGCCAGATCGGCTTCGGCCCGGATCGTCGCGAACGAGCGCCGATAGATCTCGGCCCCGTCGGTGAGGTAGCTGGTACGCACATCGGACATGGGCATCACCCTAGCGGTGAGAATCCGGGCCCCGAGCGGCAGCGTGGGCGAGGAGCCGCCCGGCCCGCGACATCGAGCCGCCCCGCGACATCAGAACGGCAACCGCGCCCGCCACGGCGATTCGGCCGGACCGTGCAGGGGATTGGCGAAGACGAGATAGCGGAACAGGGCCAGCGCCCCGGTGAGCAGCAGCACCGCGAGCGGGACCTCGGCGAGCACGGCCGTCGCGATCGACACCCGGATGTCGTCGGGACCGGCGGTGGTCGTGTCGAACCAGGCGTCGGCGAGCAGCAGCACCCCGGTGCCGGAGGCCGGCAGGATCACCAGCGCCCGCCGCCGCCAGCCGAGGTAGGCGGTGGTCGCCATCATCACGACCAGCAGGATGTCGAAGCCGATCCACACCAGCGCCCAATGATTCGCGTCGTAGTCCTGCGGCAGTGTGAACCCGAGGTAGACCAGCCACGGGATCATCGCGACCGAACCGCCGACCATCAGCGACAGCCGTAGTCCGCGGGCCACGCGCACCCGGCGCGGATGCGGCCGCACCCGGTCGGGCCGCAGCCGCGCGACCAGTTCGAGCCGCTGGGGGAGCGAGAGCTGTGCGATCTGCGCATCGGAGAGCAGGCCGGCGGTGGACGGCGACTGATCCGCGGACGAGTCCATCGATCCAGTGTGCGCGAAGTACGGCGTTGTCGGGACGGGCCGGCAGGAGCCGTCGGCCACGACCATCCGATCGGCGGCGCTACGGAATGGGAGAGCGTCGCGGCGAGGTGCCTCAGCGAGTCGCGCCCGGCGGTGAGATGGTAGCGAAGTCAGTCGTCCGCGCGAGGTCCGATGATGCGATAGCCGCCGGATTCGGCGACCACCTCGGTCACCGGCCCGGCCGGACGCCCGCATTGCCGATCGCAGCCGGACCAATGCTGCCGGCCGGCGACGACCACCTGATCGGCCGCGACGCCCGACAGGTCCGGCGCCGGGGCGCCGGCCGGGAGCACGCGGCCGGACATGACGGCCTCGGCCGCGTCGGCCCGCACGTCCGTCAGTGATTTCGCGCAGCCAGGTCGCCCGGCGCACGCCGTCACCGCGAGCCACGGTGAGTTCGCGTCGAAGATCAGGCCCATCGGCGCGAGCACCCGCACCACCTGTTCGGCCGTCCACTCGTCCATATCGGCCAGGACGAGGCTGCGCCAGGGGGTGATCAGAATCGGATGTTCCACCGCCGCAACGAATTCCGCGGTCCGGGCGGGCAGGGCGCCCAGCGGCACCCCCGCCCCGAGCGCGACCCGGTCGTCGGCCTGGGTGAGCCATCCGATCGGAATATCCTGGCGGGCAACGAGATCCATCGGTTCAGCGGTCGGTTCCAGAGCCAATTCGGCCAGGATCCGGGCCGGGCCGTCGGCGACCTCGCGTAGCCGCCACTGCTCGCCGCGCATCCGCTGGAAACCGTGGGCCGCCGCCAGCATCGTGTCCACCGCCCGGTCGGCGCCGATCCGCGCGCCCGAATCGCGCCCGGCCAGGACCAGCGCGAACTCGGCCTCGTCGGTGGCGTGCACGCCGATATCGCCGCCGAGACCGCTGATGTCGCCGCGGCCGTCGTCGAGGGTGAACAGCACGCGCCCGGGCAGTGCGGCCAACTCCGGCGCCTGCCGCAGCTCCGCATCGAGTCGCGCGGCCAGCGGATGCACATCGCTCCAGCCGCCCACCCGGCCCGACAGCGGCGAGGCCACGATGTTGCGCACCCGCTCGTGGGTGGGCGCGGGCAGCAGCTCGGCCTGTTCGAGCCGCTCGGCCAGGGCCGCCGCATCGTGCATCTGCCGCAATTGCACATTGCCGCGGGAGGTCAGTTCGATACTGCCGTTGCCGAGCTCGTCGGCCGCCGCGGCCAGCACCCGCAGTTGATCGGGGGTGATCGCGCCGCCGGGCAGCCGGATCCGGGCCAGCGGACCGTCGGCGGCCTGATGCAGGCGCAGGACACCGGGGCAGGAGTCGGGGGCGGAGCGCGTCATGATGCCACCAGCCTACGAGCCGGGCGCGCGGCGAACGCGGGCGAGGCCGGGGCGCGTCCGCGGTTCACGGTGTCAGTGACCGCGCCTCAGGTGCGGGCGGCGTCGCGGATCGTGCGACGTGCGGGACGGTTCGAGCGGGGCGGCCGGCCAGGAGGGATCGAAGAGCAGGCTGGGGCCTGCGTGGTGGGCGACCCGGTCGTGGTGGGCGGTCGCGCCGAACAGGCTCATCCCGCCGAGGAAGGCGGCGGCGCAGATCGCGCCGGAGACGAGAGCCCAGCCGCGATGGCCGCTCGCGGCCGCGGTGAGTCCCATCGCCAGGCTGCCGAATCCGATCAGAACGCAGAAGTAGCTGGTCCAGGCGACCATACGGTTGCGCCGCACCCAAGGCGGGGTGGCGGGCATCGGCTCACCGGTCCTTCGGGCTGCTCTCGTCCCGGGCGCGGATCACGGCCTGCCACAGCTGGTCGTCGACGTAACTGTCCGACAACAGATGTGGTGTGTCGTGGCGTTCGACGTGGTCGCGGCGGACCGTGGACTCGAAGACCAGCAGCCCGAAGATCGCGACCGCCGCACAGGCGCCCGCGGCGACGAGCAACAGCCCGCCGTGACCCCCGGCCGCAGCGGCCAAAGCCATTGCCAGCAATGCAACAGCAACCATCATGCATGTAATTCCCGACCAGGCGGCAAAGCGGTTCCGCCTGCTCCATCCCGGTGAGTTCGGCATATTCACAGCGTACGCCGCGGGATCGGATCGGGAAATACCGGTCACAGCAGTGCGATAGCATCCGGGGGCTCGCCGATACGAGGAAAGCCGGTGCAATTCCGGTGCGGTCGCGCCACTGTGACAGTCAGACCCTCCGGGCGGGCGGCCGTATCCGCTATGGGCGCGTCACCCGAGGAGAACCGTGATTCTGCTGCTGTCCACGTCCGACACCGATCTGCTGTCCGCGCGCGCGAGCGGCGCCGACTATCGGCTCGCCAACCCGGCCCGGCTGCTGGTCGAGGATCTGCCGGGACTGCTCGAGGGCGCCGATCTGGTCGTGGTGCGCATCCTGGGCGGTCGCCGCGCCTGGGAGGAAGGGCTGGACGCGGTCCGCGCCGCGGGGATCCCGCTGGTGGCCCTGGGCGGCGAAATGGCGCCCGATGCCGAACTGATGGAGTGCTCGACGGTCCCGGGTGGCGTGGCCGCGGACGCGCACAACTATCTGGCCGCGGGCGGGCCCGGCAATTTGCGGCAGCTGCACAACTTCCTGTCCGACACCGTGCTGCTGACCGGTCACGGATTCGAGCCGCCGGTCCAGCTGCCCTCCTGGGGTGAGCTCGACCGCACGCCGAAGGAGTTGTCCGGCAACGATTCCCGGCTCGCCGACGCGCCGACGGTGGCCGTGTTGTACTACCGCGCCCAGCACCTGGCCGGCAATACGGCCTACGTGGAGGCGCTGTGCCGAGCGCTGGAACAGGCCGGCGCCCGCCCGCTGCCGCTGTACTGCGCGTCGCTGCGCAACGCCGAACCGGATCTGCTCGACACGCTGCGCCGCGCGGACGCGCTGGTGGTGACCGTGCTGGCCGCGGGCGGCACCAAACCCGCGACCGCGGCCGCCGGCGGTGACGACGAGGCCTGGGATATCGGCGCGCTCGCCGACCTGGATGTGCCGATCCTGCAGGGGCTGTGCCTGACCAGCGGCCGGGACCAGTGGGCGGACAACGACGACGGACTCTCGCCGCTGGATGTCGCCACCCAGGTCGCGGTGCCGGAATTCGACGGTCGGATCATCACGGTGCCGTTCTCGTTCAAGGAGTTCGACGCCGACGGTCTGTCGACCTATGTGCCCGATCCGGAACGGGCGGCGCGGGTCGCGGGCATCGCGGTGCGCCACGCGCGGCTGCGGCATCTGCCCGTGGCGCAGCGCCGGATCGCGCTGGCGGGGGTGTCCAGGCCGACGGCATTGCCGATGCGGGCGTGCTTGGTCGGATACGCCGACAGCATCAGCGCGATCCGGCTGCTGACCGAGATGCGCACGGCCGGTTACGATCTCGGCGCGCCGGGCGAGGTTCCGGGGCTCGAGGAGCGCGACGGCGATGCGCTCATCCACGCGTTGATCGCCGCCGGTGGTCAGGATCCGGACTGGTTGAGCGCGGAACAGTTGGAGGGCAATCCGATTCGCATCGGCGCCCGGCAGTACTCGGCCTGGTTCGCCACCCTGCCCGAGGAATTGCGCACCGCGGTCGTCGAGGCGTGGGGGCCGCCGCCGGGCGAACTGTTCGTCGACCGCTCCGCCGATCCGGACGGCGAAATCGTCATCGCCGCACTGCGTTTCGGCAATATCGTGCTGCTGGTGCAGCCGCCGCGCGGCTTCGGCGAGAATCCGGTCGCGATCTACCACGATCCGGATCTGCCGCCCAGCCACCACTATCTGGCGGTGTACCGGTGGTTGTCCGCGGCGGCCGGCGAGGGCGGATTCGGCGCCGACGCGATGGTGCATCTGGGCAAACACGGCAATCTGGAATGGCTGCCCGGCAAGACACTGGGGATGTCGGCGGCCTGCGGCACCGACGCCGCCCTCGGCGATCTGCCGCTGATCTATCCGTTCCTGGTAAACGATCCCGGTGAGGGCACCCAGGCCAAGCGCCGCGCCCACGCCACGCTGGTCGACCACCTCATTCCCCCTATGGCCCGCGCGGAGACCTACGGCGATATCGCTCGCCTGGAACAGTTGCTCGACGAGCACGCCAACATCTCGGCGCTGGATCCGGCCAAGCTGCCCGCGATTCGCCAGCAGATCTGGACCCTGATGCGGGCCGCGAAGATGGACCACGACCTGGGGCTCGAGGAGCGACCGGACGAGGACACCTTCGACGACATGCTGCTGCACGTCGACGGCTGGCTGTGCGAGATCAAGGATGTGCAGATTCGCGACGGGCTGCACATCCTTGGGCAGGCCCCGGCCGGCGAGGGCGAACTGGATCTGGTGCTGGCCATGTTGCGCGCCCGCCAGCTCTGGGGTGGGGAAGTCGCGGTGCCGGGGCTGCGCGAGGCGCTGGGGCTCGACGAATCCGGGGAAGAATCGCGCGAGCGCGTCGATGTCGTCGAGCAGCGCGCCCGGACGCTGCTGGCCGCACTGCAGGCCGCGGAGTGGTCGCCGGCGGCGGTGGAGGAGCTGGTGGCTCGCCACGAACACGCCGCCCCGGACACCCTTGCGGCCGTATTGCGCTTCGCCGCAACCGAAGTCGTGCCCCGATTGCGGCAGACCGGAGTCGAGATCGAGCGGATCCTGCACGCCCTGGACGGTGGATTCATCCCGGCCGGGCCGAGTGGTTCGCCGCTGCGCGGTCTGATCAACGTGCTGCCGACCGGGCGGAACTTCTATTCCGTGGATCCGAAGGCGGTGCCGTCGCGGCTGGCCTGGGAGACCGGCCAGGCGATGGCGGATTCGCTGCTCGAGCGCTACCGCTCCGATCACGGCGACTACCCGCGATCGGTCGGGCTCTCGGTGTGGGGCACCTCGGCCATGCGGACCGCCGGTGACGATATCGCCGAGGTGTTCGCGCTGCTGGGGGTGCGGCCGGTGTGGGACGAGGCGAGCCGCCGGGTCACTCGCCTGGAGGTGGTCGACCTGGCCGAGCTGGGCCGCCCGCGCATCGACGTCACCGTGCGAATCTCCGGATTCTTCCGCGACGCGTTCCCGCACGTGCTGGCGCTGCTCGACGACGCGGTCCGGCTGGTCGCCGAGCTGGACGAACCGGCGGAATCGAATTACGTTCGCGCGCACACCGATTCTGATCTGGCCGAGCACGGTGACCGGCGCCGTGCCACCACCCGGATCTTCGGATCCAAACCCGGTACCTACGGCGCGGGTCTGCTGCAGTTGATCGACTCCAAGAGCTGGCGCACCGACGACGATCTGGCCCAGGTGTACACCACCTGGGGCGGCTACGCCTACGGCCGTGGCCTGGACGGCGCGCCGGCCGCCGACGATATGCGCGCGGCCTACCGGCGCATCGCGGTCGCGGCCAAGAACACCGACACCCGTGAGCACGACATCGCCGATTCCGACGACTACTTCCAGTACCACGGGGGCATGGTCGCCGCCGTCCGGGCGCTGACCGGCAAGAATCCCGAGGCCTACATCGGCGATTCGACGCGTCCCGACGCGGTGCGCACCCGCACCCTCTCCGAGGAGACCACCCGGGTGTTCCGCTCCCGCGTGGTCAATCCGCGCTGGCTCGAGGCGATGCGCCGGCACGGCTACAAGGGTGCGTTCGAGATGGCCGCGACGGTCGACTACCTGTTCGGTTACGACGCCACCACCAATGTCGTCGCCGACTGGATGTACGAAAAGCTCTCGGAGAGCTACGTTTTCGATGATGTTAACCGCAAGTTCATGACCGAGTCCAATCCGTGGGCACTGCACGGCATCGCCGAACGCCTGCTCGAGGCGGCCGAACGCAAACTGTGGGAGGCCCCGCAGCCGGAAACACTGGACCGGCTGCGGCAGATCTACCTCGAAACCGAGGGCGAACTCGAGTAGTGCGACCCGGTGCGGCCGCTACGTCGGCGGGCGCACCGGATGCTGCGCCGCGCGGCGGATGTGCGGGCGCGGGTTCGGCCCCTACCGTGGGGATATGACCTGGAACGAACTCGCACAGCAGAAGTACGTCCTGCTCACCACCTACAAGAAGGACGGCAC
>NZ_LZMK01000214.1:0-1399 GCF_001665865.1 Nocardia sp. 852002-20019_SCH5090214
GTTCTTCACTCATCGGAATCACCGAGGCGGTAGCTGGCACCGACCCTGAACGCGCAACTCGACTAACCGAACGCGCCGAAACCATCGCCCACACCATCACCGACCCAAACCGGCAGGTCGAGGCCCTCACCACGATCGCCCGCGCGGTGGTCCGGACCGATCCCGAACACGCGGCCCGACTCACCGAACACGCCGAGACCATCGCCCACACCATCACCAACCCGCACCAACAAGCTGGGGCACTCACCACGATCGCCCGCGCGGTGGCCCAGACCGATCCCGAACACGCGGCCCGACTCACCGAACACGCCGAGACCATCGCCCACACCATCACCCACCCTCGCCAGCACGACAGCGCGTTTCGAAATATCGTCTACGCGGTGGGCCAGACCGATCCCGAACGCGCCGAGACCATCGCCCGCACCATCACCGACTCGAAGCGGCAGGCCGAGGCACTCGCCGCAACCGCCCGAGTGGTGGTCCGAACCAATCCCGAACGCGCTGAGATCATCACGCACGCCATCGGCGACCCTTACCAGCGGGTCAGCGCACTCGTCAGCATCATCGAGATGGTGGCCCCGACCGATCCCGAACACGCTGCTCGACTCACCGAACATGCCGAGACCATCGCCTACACCATCACCGATCCTGACCTGCAGACCAAGGCGCTCGCCACGATCGCCCGAGTGGTGGTCCGGACCGATCCCGAACGCGCCGCCCGACTCACCGAACACGCCGAAACCCTCGCCCACACCATTACCAACCCCAGCCATCAAGTCCACGTGCTTGCCGAATTCATCAAAGCAGTAGCTGGGTCCGATCCTGAATGCACGGCTCGGCTGACCGAACGGGCCGAGACCATCGCCCACACCATCACCGACCCGAACCAACACGACAATGTGCTTCAAAATATCGTCTACGCGGTGGGCCAGACCGATCCCGAACGCGCCGAAACCATCGCGGACACCATCACCGACGGTTTTTTGCAGGCCGAGACACTCACGGAAATCGCCCTTGCAGCAGCCCAGACCGATCCCGAACGCGCAGCCCGACTCGCCGACCGCGCCGAAACCATCGTCCACACCATCACCAACCCGACCACACGAGGCAACGCACTCGTCAGCATCCTTGAGGTGGTGGCCGCGATCGATCCCGAACGCGCAGCCCGACTCGCCGACCGCGCCGAAACCATCGTCCACACCATCACCGACCCGTACGGGCAGGCCAACGCGCTCGCCATAATCGCCCGGGTGGTGGCCCAGACCAATCCCCAACGCGCCGAAACCATCGCCCGTACCATCGCCAACCCGAACCGGCAGGCCAAGGCACTCGCCGCAATCGCCCGGGTGGTGGCCCAGACCAATCCCAAACGCGCTGAAGCAATCACGGACACCATCAC
>NZ_LZMK01000215.1:0-665 GCF_001665865.1 Nocardia sp. 852002-20019_SCH5090214
GACCGGATGCCCGGACGGGTGCCGGTGCCGGTGGCCCGACGACGACGAACGCTTCGAATGCGGGTGCCCCGGCTGCGCCGACTGGCGGCCGATCCCGGCGATCGACTGGGTCATCGTCGGCGGCGAATCCGGGCCCCACGCCCGGCCGATCGAGGCGGACTGGGTGCGCGACCTGCGCGACCAGTGCGTCGAGGCCGGGACCGCGTTCTTCTTCAAGCAGTGGGGTGGCCGCACCCCGAAAACGGCCGGGCGTGAACTCGACGGCCGGATCTGGAACCAGTACCCGCAGAACAGGAGCACCTCATGCCACGCCTGATGTCGGTCTCGCTCACCGAACCCCAGGTCCGCGACCGGACAAAGACCGTCACCCGCCGTATGGGCTGGCTGATGCTGCAGCCCGGCACCCGGCTCACGCTGTGCCGCAAGGTGATGGGCCGCCGCCGCGGCGAACCACTCGTCCGGATCGTCGATGTCGAAGTTCTCGACGTGCGCCGCGAGCGCCTCGACACCATCACGAACGAAGAAGTCCGCGCCGAGGGCTTCCCTGAGATGACGCCGGCGCAGTTCGGCGAGTTCTTCTGCGGCAGCCACACCGGCTGCACCCCGGACTCGATGGTCACCCGAATCCGGTGGCGCTACCTCGACGATCCGGAATCGCCGTAGCA
>NZ_LZMK01000216.1:0-601 GCF_001665865.1 Nocardia sp. 852002-20019_SCH5090214
TGCCCCGGCTGCGCCGACTGGCGGCCGATCCCGGCGATCGACTGGGTCATCGTCGGCGGCGAATCCGGGCCCCACGCCCGGCCGATCGAGGCGGACTGGGTGCGCGACCTGCGCGACCAGTGCGTCGAGGCCGGGACCGCGTTCTTCTTCAAGCAGTGGGGTGGCCGCACCCCGAAAACGGCCGGGCGTGAACTCGACGGCCGGATCTGGAACCAGTACCCGCAGAACAGGAGCACCTCATGCCACGCCTGATGTCGGTCTCGCTCACCGAACCCCAGGTCCGCGACCGCACCAAGACCGTCACCCGCCGCACGGGCTGGCTGATGCTGACGCCCGGCACCCGGCTCACGCTGTGCCGCAAGGTGATGGGCCGCCGCCGCGGCGAACCACTTGTACGGATCGTCGATGTCGAAGTTCTCGACGTGCGCCGCGAGCGCCTCGACACCATCACGAACGAAGAAGTCCGCGCCGAGGGCTTCCCTGAGATGACGCCGGCGCAGTTCGGCGAGTTCTTCTGCGGCAGCCACACCGGCTGCACCCCGGACTCGATGGTCACCCGAATCCGGTGGCGCTACCTCGACGATCCGGAATCGCCGTAGCA
>NZ_LZMK01000217.1:0-1379 GCF_001665865.1 Nocardia sp. 852002-20019_SCH5090214
GGCGGTGCCGAAGTTGGCGCATTCGGCGGCCGAGACCCCGATCGGTGTGGCGTGGCTGAGTCCGAAACGCTCACTCAGTTGCAGGAGTTCGGTGTTTTCGATCTGTCCGAACCCGATGGTGGAGGAGGCGAGCATCAGGATGTCGATCCTGGACGCCGGCACCCGCGAGTGGTCGAGCGTTTCCGCGATGCAGGTTGCGGCCATGTCGATGGGCGAGTCGCGGGTGAGCCGGTAGGTGGCGAGTCCGACCTCATGTAGGGCTTCGACCAGTCCTGGTTCGGCGGCAATGGGTTCTATATCTGTGATGGGCCGCGGGTGGCCGGTGATGTGGGCTATTCCGGTCATGAAAATACGCATGGTGTTCTGCCTCGGAAGGTCGTGTGGCACCGGCTGTTACTTGCATTCCGCGCTGGCGTTGCTGATGGCGTAAGCGACGAGGATGGCGTGCGGGCTGTGGAATTCGCTGATCTGCAGCGAGATAGCGACTGGACCGGGAGAATTGCTGTGCCGCAACAGGACCGGCTTACCGGCCGGGCGGCCATAGCTGACTGTGGCGGGGTGTGTCGTCCAGAGCGCGGCGAACCGGGGGTTGGCAGCCAGCGTGCGCAGCAGCGCCAGAGCATGGTGGCTGAGTCGGTAGGGGCCGATGGCTGCGCGAAGCGCGGCGACGACGTGAGGTGCTTCGTCGTCCCAGTCGACGACCAGTTCTCGCGCTGCGGGCTGGAAGAACCACAGCGCGATGTTGTTGCCGGCCTGACGAAGTCCGGGCAGTGCGTCGTACAGCCGGTCGCTGGCGGTGAGCACGGTCGACAGGGGAGTGGTGTAGGCGCAGATGATGCGCGCGGAATCCAGATGTGCGAGATGGGCGTTGACTTCGGGTGTCGCGATCTGGTGCCGTAGTTCGTCGTCGGCCGGAAGCCGCAGGGGCGGGTTCCACAAGTCGTAGGTGTGGCGACGTTGAGCGGGATCGAGCTCGTAGCCGCGCACGATCTTGGCCAGGGTGTCGATGGTGGGAACGGACAGGCCGTGCTCGATTTTGAAAAGGTAGGCCGTGCTGATTCGGGCGCGAGCGGCGGCGATCTCGCGTGACCAGCCCCGCTCCTGGCGCAGCTGATCCAGCCAGGTGTGCAGGTTCGGCATCTCCACTCGCGCGGCCGCGCGGGCGCGTCGGGTGCGTCTGGGTGGGTGTCTGCCGTCTGTGTGGCCGCGTACTCGGTTCACCCGCCTGTCTCCGTCTCTCCCCGACACCATCTCGACCGGATCTGAAATATGAATAGTCATAGAGTCCGCGCGCATTCCACCGTGACCGATCACTGGTGTTTCAACGCCGCTCATTGGTGTCGGTGCGATGGCGAGCGCTGAATTCTGCCCATGACATG
>NZ_LZMK01000218.1:0-596 GCF_001665865.1 Nocardia sp. 852002-20019_SCH5090214
AACCACACCCACGAAGCGTTCGCGGTGCAGTTTCCCGACGGACACACCGAACACACTCAGGTGCCACTGGATTCACCGCAACACATCCTTCCTGATCTACTCCTGCCGACCAGGGTCGCCGACACACGCTTCGTCCTCGACCAACTGATGACTGCTGCCACCGAACAGCCGGGACGCGCTGGACTCCCACCGCACCTCGCCGAGGACCTCGACCTGTCGAAAGTCGGAATGTTCGGTCACTCGCTAGGCGGGTCGACAACCGTGCAAACGATGCACGACGACCACCGTGTCCGTGCCGGCGTCGATCTGGACGGCCCGATCCTGGGCTCTGTCGCCGCGGACGGTCTCGACCGGCCGCTGCTGATGCTGGCCAGCGACACCTCGCCCTGGTTCGGCAATCCGGGCTGGGAACCGCGCTGGGCAACCAACACCGGGGTGAAGATCCCCCTGCGCATCGCAGGAACCCAGCACATGTCGCTGTGCGACCAGCAGATCATCCTGCCGCAACTGACCACGGCCGGCCTGCTCGAGCCCGCCAAGAAGGCCGAAGCAGTCGGCACAATCGACACGGCCCGTTCGATCGACCTGCAACGATC
>NZ_LZMK01000219.1:0-661 GCF_001665865.1 Nocardia sp. 852002-20019_SCH5090214
GTCTGGCCGCCGACCGCCGCCCCCGCGGTGGCGCCGCCTCCGCCACCTCAGCTCCCCTCGGCGAAACTGAACCCCTACAACGGTTTTCATCACGGCGTCTCGCTGCTGCACGGCTGGCTGCCGCTGACCATCGAGATCGTCGCCGCCGTCCTGCTCGTGGTCGCCATCGTGCGCTGGAGCCGGCGGTGGTGGCTGATCCGGGTGCCGATCTGCCTCGCCCTCGGGGTGGTGGCCGCCTTCGCCGCCCGCACCGTGATGAACAACGAGGGCCTGGCCTCCGATCCCGCTCCGGTGCGGCTGTGGATCTGGGTGGGCGTCGCGGTCGCCGCGATCGCGCTGGTGGTCGTCGGCTGGCCGGGCGCGCGGTGGTGGCACCGTACCGCCGCGATCGTGGCGGTGCCGTTCGCGATCGCCAGTTCGGCGGTGGTGCTCAACCAGTGGGTGGGCTACTACCCGAGTGTGCAGTCGGCGTGGAATGCGCTGACGGCCGGGCCGCGGTGAACGCGTCGATGGCGGGCATGATCTGGCCGCTGCGCAACCAGTCGGCGGGAGTGTTGAATTCGCCGCCGATCATCATCACCGCCGGCCGGGCGCGCGGTGGTGGCACCGTACCGCCGCGATCGTGGCGGTGCCGTTCGCGATCGCCAGTTCGGCGGTGGTG
>NZ_LZMK01000220.1:0-114450 GCF_001665865.1 Nocardia sp. 852002-20019_SCH5090214
GGGTCGCGGTGGGGGTGTTCCAGGCGCCACTGGGTCTCCAGGACCGTATGGCCGGGTTGATCGGCGTCGACGGGCAGCAGTTGCAGCGGGGGCAGTAGTTGCAGTGGCGGGAGTAGCTGTGGCGGAGGTAGCAGCTGTGGCGGTGGTAGTAGTTGCGGTGGCGGCAGCAGCAGCTAGGTCGAACGGCCACCTCGGCCGGCACGCGCGGGCGGCCCGGGGGATCGCCGCACCCGATCGGTTCGCGCCGGTCTGGGTCTGTGCGGTAGGAGCAATCCGTGGCGACCGGCGGCCATCGTCACCGCCGAGCGCGGCGCCCTGAACCTCCGCTGATCTCACCCAGGGCGGTTTCCACCTCGGCGATCCGCTCCGGCGAGACTCCCCACGGATTCTCCACTTCCACAACGACATCCAGATCCCACAGCACGCAGTCCTCGCCGGGGTCGGCGACGAGGGACCAGGCGACGACGGTGCGTCCGAGCTGAGTCGCCATCGGCACACCGCTGCCGCCGCCGTAGCCGTCTCCCTCGGGAAAATGGTGCAGGAACCGGCCGTACGCGGCCTCGCAGAAGTCCCGGTAACGCTTGGTGCACAGGATCAGACCGTGCCACGCCTCGTCCACGGCATGGGACGGCATGCCGATCACTTGGTCGTCGGCCAGCGCGGCTCCGCAGCATCGCAACCATTGCCGCAGACCGGTGTCCACCAATTCCCGCGGCTGCCAGGGACAGGTCTTGAAGACGGCCTCCGGCAATCGCAGCGCGTCGACGGCGCGCCGGGTGCGGACCGGATCGATACGCCGGAAGCGGGACAGCACCGGCCCACGGTACGGCCGAGATCGCGCGGCGGACAACTCCTGCGCCCGCGGGCCGCGATGCTCATCGAGCGGACGTGTCGACAGTGGCGGAGTCGCCGTCCTTCTCGCCCCGGGTGGCCAGCAGGCTGGTCACGGTCACTACGCCGAGCACCACCACGATCACCAGCAGCGAGGCGGCGGTGGGGATCTCCGGCAGCCAGTCCCAGTAGCCGTGGGCCCAGTGCAGCACCAGTTTGACGCCGATGAAGCCGAGGATCACGGCCAGGCCGTAGGCGAGGTGCACCAGGCGGGCCAGGACCGCCTGCAGGACGAAGTAGAGGGCGCGCAGGCCCAGCAGGGCGAAGGCGTTGGTGGCGAACACCAGATACGGGTCGCCGGTGACGCCGTAGACCGCGGGCACCGAGTCGATCGCGAACACCAGGTCGGTGGCCATGACGGCGGTGACCACCAGGGCGAGCGGGGTCAGGGCGCGGCGGCCGGCCTCCCGCACGGCCATCTTCGTGCCGCGGTAGTCGTCGGTGACGGGCATCAGCCTGCGCATCAGGCGCACCGAGCGCATCCGGGAGATGTCGACTTCCTGTTCGTGCCCGGTGACCGCGTCGCGGATCAGCTTGAGCGCGGTGAGCAGCAAAACCGCGCCGAACAGCAGGAACGCCCAGTCCAGCGAGGCGAGCGCCGCCGCACCGACGGCGATGAAGATGCCGCGCAGCACCAGTGCGCCCACGATGCCGAACAGCAGCACCCGTTGCGCCAGCACCGCCGGGACCGCGAAGGCCGCCAGCAGCAGCATGAAGACGAACAGGTTGTCCACCGAGAGCGACTTCTCCAGCAGATAACCGGTGATGAACTCGGTGGCGGGCTTCGATCCGAATCCGGCCCACAGAATGCCGAAGAACGCGACCGGCAACGCCAGGTAGAACACGGTCCAGCCGACCGCCTCCCGCATCGACACCTCGTGCGGTTTGCGAGTGACGACGAAGTCCAGCGCGAGCAGAACCAGCACACCGGCGATGGTGGCGGCCCACAGCCAGGGGGAGCCGATGGTGTGCAGCTGCTGGGCTGCGAGAACGGACGAGTTCACAGGTCTCCTCGGGTATGCGAAAGCACCCGAGGTCTCCTTCACCCGATATCCGGGCGGCCATCCGGGGATCCCGACGGCGGAATCCGTACTGACCGGTGTGGCGCTTGGGAAGTACTCCCCTCGGAGGCGAGGATAGCGAAACCTTTGCCCGAAAACCAAGCGATCCGGACGAATGTGACGAGTCCGACCGCCGCCCGCGTCACTTCCGCGGGCTGAGCACCACCACCGATATGGGCCGATCGGTCATCTTCTGGTACTGCGTGTACCGGCCTTTGTTGACCTTGTCGACCAGCGACCACCGCCGCGCGTACTCGGTGTCGTCCGGATACGTCGGCCGCGCGGTCACCGGAATCCGCCGATGCCCGACCTGGATCTCGCACTCCGGGGCCGCCTTCACATTCGCCAGCCACCCCGGCGGCCGCGGCGACCCGCCGTTGGACGCCGTCACCAGATAGTCGTCGCCGTCTCGCGCATAGGTCAGCGCACTGGTGCGCGGCTGCCCGGTCTTGCGCCCCACCGTTCGCAACAACAGGGTGGGGTTTCCGAACAGCAGCCGGTGCCCCACGTACCCGTCCGACTTCTCGTAGATCCACTGATGAGCCCGCAGCGCGGTGGAAAACAGATCAGCCATCGCACACCTCCGATCAGACGACTAGGCAACCCCTGCCCAACACTAACCGGCGCGGAGCGCGAAAGCCCGCAACAAGATTCAGCCGCACCCCGTGCATGCGCGATCCACGCGACGGGCCGGGATGCGGCTGCCGAGCGTTCAGATCCTGAAGCGTCCCGCGAAGGTGCGCAGCGGCAGGTCCGCGCTGGTGATGATGCCGGGGCGCGCGGCCACCACGGATCGAATGGCATTCAGGGCCGGCAGGCCGGTGACGGTCATGCCGATCGAGGCGAAGTTCTCCGGGTTCGACAGATCGAACCCCTTGCGCGGGAAGATCATGTGCTTGCTGTAGATGTTGGGGTCGCCGGTCACCTGAGTGATGTAGCAGCCCTTGATCTCCCACGACGGGTCGGTGTGCGGCGTCATCTGCCACTCGAGATGGGTCTCCACGCGCGGGACACCGTCGACCATGCCCTGATATTTGATGTAGCTCGCGCCGAGCGAGCCCTTCGGCATGAAGTACCAGCCGAGGTCGACGTCCTTGGTGCAGGCGCCGAGTTCGTAGCCGAACATCACCTCGTCGAGTTCGAGTCCGAAGGCGTCGGCCATGAGGTAGACCGAGTCGGCGAACACCGCGGTGTAGCGGTAGAGCGAATCCGGGATCGTGGGGTCGTCGACCGGGCGGCCGTAGCCCACGGCCTTCCAGGTGTCGACGGAGTGGTGACAGGAGACGTCGACCGATTCGGTGACGGTGATGTTCTCGATGTCGGCGACGTCCGCGGTGTGCACGATGCCGAGAATCTGGCACAGACCCGGGTTCATGCCGGTGCCGTAGAAGGTGGCATTTCCGCGCTCACAGGCGGCCTGGATCACCTCGCTGACCTTGCGGCCCGAGGGATGGGCGTGGTTGGTGTCGCGGTGGAAACCGGTGATCCAGTCCGCGGTGGTGACCACGTTGATACCCGCTTCGAGGACCTTCTCGTAGAGATCTTCGTCGGGGAAGACGCCGTGGAAGGTGAGGACGTCGGGCCGCGCGGCGATGATCTCCTCGACAGTCCCGGTCGCGGTGACCCCGATGGGGTCGAGGCCGACGATCTCACCGGCGTCGCGGCCGATCTTCTCGGGCGTGTAGCAGTGCAACCCGACGAGCTCGAGATCGGGATGGTTGCGGATGCGCCCGATCATCTCGGTGCCGAGATTGCCGGTGGCGACCTGGAATACCCGGATCGTGTCGGAGGTGCTCATCGCGTGCCTTTCGGTGTGGTGGCTGCGGGGGTGACGGTGCTCAGGCGGTCGCGTCGGCCGCGGGATGTACGGCGCCGCTGTGCGGGCGGTGCGGGTCGGTGCCCGCGGGGCCGCCGTCGGGATAGAACTGCAGCGCCCACCGGCGTAGCGCGGTGAATCCCTGAAATTCCTTGCGGCTCAAAGCGGGTGGATCGGAGTAGCGTTGGTGGGCCCAGATGTTGATGTCGGCCTCGAACTGTTCGATCACGAAATCGGCCATCGTCTTTCCGTATCGGCTGATCTCGGGGCTGTCGTCGCCCGTCTTGCGTCCGATCCACACGGTGAACCGGACGTCGGAGGTGTATTCGTCCACCGGCGTCACCGCGGGCATGGTGCGGTTGTCGACCATGCCCCAGCTCTTGGTGATCGAACAGCCCAGCCCGGCGTTGATCGATTCCACGCCGCTGTTGACGTCCGATTCGCTGATGCCCTCGTCGAAGGCGATGGTGAAGTCCACGTAGGACACCGGGCCGGAGAAGTCGTGGCGGGTGAACTCCGGTACGAACGGCGTCTTGTGCACGACCTTGAAATGCGCGAAGTCGACGCCGTTCTCCATGATGTACTGCGGATGCAGTTCCAGGCCCGGCCGGAACAGTGTGGCCGCGGGCACCGGCGGATAATAGTCGGCGGCGGTCTTGTCGTCACCGAATGCCTCGAAGATGTCCGGCACCTCGAAATACGGTGCGCGGCCGTCGATGTCGTACCAGATCCACACGGCCTCGTTGCGTTCGACGACCGGATAGCTGCGGATGCGGCGGCCCTTGTTGGGATGTGCCTCGTAGGGGATGCAGACGTTGCGCCCCTGCCGATTCCACTCCCATCCGTGGAACGGGCACACCAGGTTCTCGCCGTCGACGCGCCCGCCGTAGCCCAGATGCGCGCCGAGATGTTCGCAGTACGCGTCGAATACCGCGAGCTGCCCCGATGCCGAGCGCCACGCGACCATCTCGCGGCCGAAGTACTTCATCTTGTGGACGGCGCCGATGGGGATCTCGGTGCACCACGCGACCTGGAACCAGCCCGTCGGCTCCATCGACAGGGGTGGTTTTGCCATCTCGATCCTCCACATTCGGCGAGGGGCTGCACGTCGCGGCGCAGACCGCCGCGCCCGGCGACACAAGAGTAGAAGCCTCTATGAAAGAAAACAAGAGGGTTCGTTGAAACTGGATGCCGCAGTTCAGGGACGGTATTATCGACCGTCGTGACGGAGGTAGCGGTGCACGGGAGGCGTGCGAACAAGCGCGGTATCCAATCGCGGGAGGCCATGCTCGAGGCCGCGATCACCTCGCTGGCCACCGGCGACCCCGCGGCCGTATCCGGCAACCGGATCGCCCGCGACATCGGCGCGACCTGGGGAGTCGTGAAATATCAGTTCGGCGATATCGACGGACTCTGGGCGGCGGTGCTTCGCTACACCGCCGACAAACGCGGCGACCTGCCCGCCGGTATCGCGACCGAAGGAACCCTGTCCGAACGGGTCGCCGCCCTGATCAACACCATGGCGATCGGATTGCGCCGCCCCGAATCCCTCGCCATCGAGACCCTGCGCGCCGCCCTGCCTCGCGACCACGCCGAACTCGAACGCGACTATCCGCTGACCGCCGCCGAACTCGCCTCGTGGAAACCCAACTGGGACAAGGCATGTGCACGAGCCTTCGCCGACCTGGGCGTCGACCCGGTCAAAATCCGCCGCGTCGCCGCCCTCATCCCCGCCGCCATGCGCGGCATCACCTCCGAACGCACCCTCGGCACCTATGGCAACCTCGACGACGCCATCCAGGGACTCATCGACGGAATGGTCGCTTACCTGGAGAAGTAGGGCCGCGCGGCGTCGCTACCACCGGCTCAGCGCCCGGTACAGCCAGTCCTGCGCCGCGCCGGTGGTGGTCGTACCGGTGATTTCGGCGGTGAGCGTCCAGTACCGGCGGATGCGCGGATCGTTGTCGTCGGCGCCGTGGAGCAGCCGGCGCCGGAACTCGGCCGTGGGGCGGACGCGCCGGGCGGCGGCGTGGGCGGTGAGAAACCGGTCGAGTTCCGCGCCCGGCCGTGGTTCCACGCGCGTCGCGACCAGCGGGTCCACGATCTCGCAGGCTTCGGCGACACCGGACAGCAGTGCCCGTTTGTCGCGGATATTCGTGGGGTCGTGCCGCCAGAGCTGTTGTGTCATCGCGGCGGTCAGGCGCGGATCGGTCACCGCGGTGGCGAGCTCGGCGTAGGCGACGACTTGCCGGGGCGTCGGATCGGCGGGCGGGGCCGGAATGTTCATGGCGACGAAACCGTCGAATGTCTCCGGTGCGATCGGGGTGAGCACTCGGCGCCAGAACGCGACCAGATCGTCGCGGGTGCGCCGGCCGTCGCCGACGGCGGCCAGTAGTTCCAGCCGCGCGGCGCGCCGGCCGGGCGAGGCGTCCTCGACCGCCGCCAGCACGGCCCGGCGCCAGGTCAGTGCCTCCAATTCGGCGTCGAGCGTGGCTCTTTCGGCGGCGACGGCGTCGGCGATCGAGGTGGTGCCGGTGAGTACGGCCTTGATCGCCTGCAACCCGAGGCCGAGCGTGCGCAGCCGGCGCACGAGCTGCAGGTGATCCACCGCCGTCGCCGGATCGAACAGTCGATGCCCGACCGCGCTGCGGTGCGCGTCCAGTACCCCTTCGTCGCAATAGAAGCGGATGGTGCGGACCGGGACGCCGGTGCGTTCGGACAGCTCTCCGATGGTGATCAGACCATCGCGGCGTGTGTTGTGGGTCACAGTTGCTGGAACCTCCACCCGGCTGGAACTCCTACGGTACGGCAACACCGATCACCCTGAGGAGTTCCGACAATGGCTGGAAAGACATCGATCGATACCGAGCAGGTCTGGCAGGCCGTCGCCGCCGAGCGCGCGAGCCTGGTCGAACTGTTGCGGGCCCTGCCCGAGAGTGGTTGGGAGCAGCCTTCGTTGTGTGCGGGCTGGCGGGTTCGCGATGTGGTCGCACACCTGATCCTGTCGGCGGATTCCGGCCTCGGGACGATCCTGTTCCATCTGATCCGAGCCCGAGGCGACTTCGATCGAATGGTCCGCGACAGCGCCATCCGCCACGCCGACAGCCGGACCACGACCCGGTTGCTCGCCGACCTGCACGACAGTATCGGCGTTCGGCGCACACCCGTCGGCACGACGCCCGTCGACCGCCTGATGGATCTGCTCGTACACGGCCAGGACATCGCGATCCCGCTCGGCATCCCCCGCGAAATGCCGGTACCCGCAGCGCGATCGGCCCTCGATCGCGTATGGAACGGTGGCTTTCCGTTCCATGCCCGCTCGAAGTTCGGGAGTTACCGCCTCGTGGCCTCCGACTGCCGATGGACCGCCGGCGCCGGACCGGTCGTCGAGGGGGCCGCCGCCGACCTGCTGCTGCTCATCACCGGCCGCGCGCCGGCCCTCGACCGGCTCACCGGCGAGGGCGCGGCGCAGTTGACAGCGATGCGGGCGGGGCGGCGATAGTTCCCTGGGCTCGGACGGCGGCGGGTTTCCCTCCCGCCTCTTGCGAGAATGCTTGGCCCACCGAAGATTACGCACCGCAGTTGGTGGGCCACAGCTGAGGTATACGGAGGGAGAACCTCGCCAGTCCGACCGATCCGCTCATCGTCGCCCACCCCGCGACGTGGTCGGTGCATGGCCGGACGCTTTCCGGCCGCGTCGATGAATTTCGCGGGGATCCGCCGTCCATGTCTTCGAACGCGCCGACGCCTTCGAACGCACCGACCGACAGGAGTTCAGCCATGACGAGACCGTTTCGCTTCGGGGTCGTCGCCCCGCTCACAACCGATGTGCCGACGTGGCGAGATCGCGTGCGCCGCATCGCCGGCAGCGGATACTCGACGTTGCTGGTGCCCGACTTCCCGCTCACGCAACCGGCTCCCGGCCCCATGCTGGCCACCGCCGCGGCCCTGACCGACCTGCGCGTGGGCACCTGGGTGTACGCCTCTCCGCTGCGCCCGCCCTGGCAGACGGCGTGGGAAGCGCATTCGCTGTCGCTGCTGACCGAGGGCCGCTTCGAGATGGGCATCGGCACCGGCAGGCCGGGTATCGAGGACGAGCTGCGCGACAAAGGGCTGCCCGTCCTCCCGCCGAGCGAGCGGCTGGCCGAGGTACGTGAGACGGTGAAGGCGCTGCGCGATCTCGACGGCCCCGACCGCCACACCCCGGTGGCGATGGCCGTCCTCGGGCCCAAGGCCCGAGCGCTGGCGGCCGAGGTCGCCGACACGGTCACCTTCGCGCTGGGGGACCAGCCTCGAAGTGAGGTCGAACGCCTGGCCCGCGACTTCCGCACCACCGGCGATCTCGAGCTCGCACTCGCCGTGCCCGTGGTCGGCGATACCGTCGCGCCGTATATGGCATCCCCCGACACCGACCCGGCCGCCTTGCGCGCGGCGGACGCGCTGAACGTACTCCCGGATGATCCGGCCGCCGCCCTCGAGGAAATCCAACGACGCCGCGAAGAGATCGGCTTCTCCTATTTCGTCTTCGGCGCCGACATGGCCGACCGGTTCGCCCCGGTCGTCGCCGAACTCGCGGGGCGGTAGTCGGGTGGCGGCCCTCGAATCAGCACGATGAAGTACACGGCTCATCGAGCGCTGTGCTGTCTCGGGCCTACTCTACGGTTAGGCGATTCCGCTGGTGAGAGAGATTGTGGGGCGGGTGGGGCTCGAACCCACGACCAGCGGATTATGAGTCCGCGGCTCTAACCGACTGAGCTACCGCCCCTCGCCGCGCTGCACGCGCGTGGGGGATGCTACCGGGTCGGGGGTGCGACGGCCTAGTTGGGCTCGGGCGGGTGGCGTCTCGTGGTGAAAGGGGGTGGCGCGAGGGCGGTTTCGCCCTTTCATGTCAGTAGCCGGCGAGCAGCGCGTGCAGCCTGGTGAGTTGGGCGGGAGTGAGGGTGCTGCGGACGCGGGTGCGGGGCTCGGGGCGGCGTCCCCACAGGACGAGGAGGCGGGCCGCGACGTCCAGCTCGAGGCCGGGGGCGTCGGATGCGTCCGCGACCGAACTCATTGCAGCGCAACCGGATTCGACCGACAGCCGGATATCGGGCGCCCCCGGTGAGCGCAGCCGCACGTCGAAATTCTCATCCGGAGACGGATCGCGGCGCACGCCGGACGCCAGCAGCATCGGGCCGAGCGCGCGCACGGCGTGGGCGGTGAGTTCGGGCTGGGCGAGGAGTTCGTCGCCGATGCCGTCGTCCCCGGTGATGTCCCAGCGGTGGACGGCGAACTCGCTGCGCAGATGCGGCAGGAACATCGCCACGGGCATGGTCCGGCCGGTCCACGGGACGACCGCGTCGGGGTCGGCGGCCAGAACATCCCCGAGCAGCCCCCGCAACCGCTGCTCCTCGAGTTCCAGCCGTCGCATCAATTCCGGGTCGCTCATAGCCCGAAACGGCGCCTCCCGCTCCTCGAACCCGCGCGTGGCGGGCACCGGCTCACCGTTCAGATACGGCTCCAGATGCCGGCTGATCTCGACGGCCCCGGCCACGAGATGCGCGGTAACCTCATGCGCCGTCCACCCCGCACACGCGCTGACCACCTCCGGAGCGATGGCCCGGCGCGCCTCGAGGAATGCCTCGGCCTCACGACTCTGCTGCACAGCTGAACTCATGCCGGGAGAGTAGAAGCGAAACCCTTCGGCCCCCACCGAACTGTGCCGGACGGTCCCCGCTGTTCTGTAGCACGTCTGTCACTCCACCGCCACAGTCCGATAGCGAACGGGCTGGAGGATCGGCTGATGACAGCCATCTACGCGAGCGAGCAGGTAACCGAACAGACCACTCCGTGCATTGCGCCCGCGCAGTCGCGATATCGGGAGATATTCGGTGACACCTGGTACGAACAACGGATCGGGGCGCTGGTCATGCGGTCGGGGCGCCTCTGTGCGGTGATGACACCCGCCGAGCGGGGCGCTTCGGTGCTCGGCATACTCGGTGATCTGGCGGTGCCGGTGATGCGGGTCGGGGTGGGGGACCGGTGCGTGTGGTCGTTTCTGGCCGAGAATCCCCGTTGTGGTGAGGGCGCGGGATGGTGGTCGCTGGACCTGTTCCGCTGCTTCGTCACCCAGACCGGTCCCGGCGCGTTGATCGCGCTCCCCACCCCTGGCAACCCGCGCCGGACCTGGGTGCGTGAACCGCGGGGCGCGGTGCCGGATCTCCGCCTGGTCGCCGAGGCCATCGTCGCCGCCTAGCGCCGCAGATCCCCAGGGCGATCAGTTCACCGGAGGCCCCGCCGATTCCGGCAAGTGGCAGGCAGACGATTCCATCGGGAACTTTCGATGAACCTCTGCCCGACGTCGATGAAACGCCCAGCTAGGCGGCGTTGCCGAAAAGCGGCAGGGGATTGTGGGCGAGGCCTGCACACCGCACCATCACGAGAGTGAACAGCGAACTGATCATCCTGCTGCTGGTGATCGTCACGGCGCTTGCCTTCGACTTCACCAACGGTTTTCACGACACGGGGAATGCGATGGCGACGTCCATCGCGACGGGTGCCCTCAAACCCACGACCGCGGTGACCCTTTCGGCGCTGCTGAATCTGGTCGGTGCGTTCTTGTCGGTGGAGGTCGCGTTGACGGTCACCAACGCGGTGGTCAAGATCCAGAACAAGGACGGGACACCGAAAGCCGAGTTCACCGCGGATCACGGGCGGGCCCTGCTGATCATCGTGATGGCGGGACTGATCGGCGGCATCATCTGGAATCTGCTGACCTGGCTGCTGGGCCTGCCGAGCTCGAGTTCGCATGCGCTGTTCGGCGGATTGATCGGCGCCGCAATCGCTTCCGGTGCGGGCGTGGTGTGGATCGGGCACGGGAAGATCGACGGGGTGGTGGGCAAGGTGATCATGCCCGCGCTGTTCTCACCGGTGATCGCGGGCATCGTGGCCGCGGTCGGCACCTTCCTGATCTTCAAAATCGTGGTCGGTATCGGCGAACGGTTCACCGAGGCCGGGTTCCGGTGGGGGCAGATCGGCACCGCCTCCCTGGTCTCGCTCGCGCACGGGACCAACGACGCCCAGAAGACGATGGGCGTGATCACCCTGGCGCTGATCGGCTACAGCGCCTCGGATCCGCAGTCGACCGGCCCCCTCGCCTGGCACGAAACCGACAATGTGCCGCTGTGGGTGAAGTTCGCGTGCGCCGCCGCCATCGCCCTGGGTACCTATATCGGCGGCTGGCGCATCATTCGCACGCTCGGCAAGGGACTGGTCGAGATCAGTTCGCCGCAGGGGATGGCGGCCGAAGCCTCCTCGGCGACAATCATTCTCGCCTCCAGCCACCTAGGCTTCGCGCTCTCGACCACCCACGTCGCCACCGGCTCGATCCTGGGTTCCGGTGTCGGCAAGCCCGGTGCGCAGGTGCGCTGGAACATCGCGCTGCGCATGGTGGCGGCGTGGGTCATCACCCTGCCGGCCGCCGCCGTGGTGGGCGCGGTGATGTGGGTGATCGCGGCGAAGATCCCGACCCTGCTGGGCCCGCTGATCGCCTTCGCGATCCTGTGCGCGCTCTCGGTCTACATGTACCGGCGCGCCCAAGCGCAGAAGGTCGACCACACCAACGTCAACGCCGAATGGGACGAGCCGGTCGCTCCCGCGGACACGATCGCGAAGGTCTGAGAATCATGGAAACGATAAAGCTCGTTCTCGAATCGGTCTGGAAGATTCTGCTCGTCGGCATCGTGCTGGGCGCCGGTCTGCCCGCGCTGTTCGCCGTCGGCGTGCGCGGTCTCGCGGTCGCCAACGGACACGAGTCGGCCGCCGGAACCGTCCACCGGCCCAATCCGTTCGGCGCCGCGGTGGCCGTCGTGGTCTTCGCCGTCGTGGTCGCCGCGATCGCCGTCGGTATCACGATCATCGTCGCGTCCGGTTTCGGCAAGGCGGTCAGCTTCGAGCACATCTATCCGACCCTGGTCGAGAAGTAGGAGTACACAGGTGAATTCGAGGACCAACGACGAGGGCTTGCTCGCGCAGATCCTGGATTGGCTGCGCGCCGGCTACCCGGACGGCGTCCCACCGAAGGACTACTTCCCGCTGCTCGCGCTGCTGAAGAAGCAACTGAACAAGGACGAACTCGACCGGATTCTCGGCCTGCTGCTGGCGGGCCGGCCCGACGTCGTCGATCGCGAGCAGGTCGAGGCGGCGATCGTGGAAGTGACCCGCTGCGAACCGAGCGAGGACGATCTGCGCCAGGTCGCGGCGAAGCTCGCCGCCGGTGGCTGGCCGCTCACCGGATTCCACGACTGAAGGGCGGACATGCAGCGCAATCTCAGTGCCGTCGCCGACCTCGAGTCCGCCGTCGACCTGACCGACACCACCGGATTCATCGTCGACGACCTGGACGACGACGATCCCGTACTGCTCACCGCCGCAGACGGTTTGGTCGTCGACACCTGGCGTGAAGGCTATCCGTACGACGAACGCCTGAACCGCGAGGTCTACGAGGCCGACAAACGCCTGCTGCAGATCGAACTGCTCAAATTGCAGAACTGGGTCAAGGCCACGGGCCGGCGGCTGGTCATCGTGTTCGAAGGACGTGACGCCGCCGGAAAGGGCGGCACCATCAAGCGTTTCATGGAACACCTCAACCCGCGTGGCGCCCGCGTCGTCGCGCTGGAGAAGCCCACCGCCCGGGAATCGACTCAGTGGTACTTCCAGCGCTACGTCGAACACCTGCCGGCGGCCGGGGAGATCGTGCTGTTCGACCGATCCTGGTACAACCGCGCCGGCGTCGAGCGTGTGATGGGATTCTGCACGCCCGAACAACATCGGCGTTTTCTGAACCAGGTGCCGCTGTTCGAGCGGATGCTCGTCGACGACGGGATCGACCTGGTGAAGTTCTGGTTCTCGGTATCGCCGCTGGAGCAGCGGACTCGCTTCGCGATCCGGCAGGTCGACCCGGTCCGGCAGTGGAAACTCTCGCCGATGGATCTGGCCTCGCTGGACAAGTGGGACGACTACACCGCCGCCAAAGAGGAGAACTTCGAACACACCGATACCGACTACGCGCCGTGGATCGTGGTCAAGAGCAACGACAAGAAACGCGCCCGCCTCAACGCGATGCGCCACGTCCTGGGCCTGTTCGACTACGAGAACAAGGAACTCGACATCGTCGCTCCCGCCGATCCACTCCTCGTCGGCCGCGCCCGCGACGTGGTCGGCTCCTGACCCCGGGTCACGGCGTGCGGTCCAGGACGAGATCCGACAGCCGCACCGCGTACATCGAAACCAGCACGGCCTCTTCGTGACCCGGCACTCCGGGCCGCACATACGCGCGCACGGTTTCGGTTTCGCGCACCAGATCCAGCAGTGCGGCGCGCAGCAGCTCGGGGCGAGGAGAGGTGGTCAGCGTGTGAAAGCTGTAGCGCCAGCGGTAATCGTCGATCAAGCGGTGCAGTCGCTCGGCCTCGACCATATGGTGGTACCGCACCCCCTGCGAATGGGAATCCATGGCGATCAGCAGCTGCTCGACTTCGGCCAGCCGCTCCTCGGTGCCTACCGGTGGCGCGCTGTAGGCGATCTCGCCGGAATCGCGGACGGCGTGCGCGCAGGCCTGCGGCAGATTCCACGGCAGGGACAGCTGCGCCTGCGAGCCTTCCTCCGGTCCCGGCCAGTGCGGGCCCGGACCGGTGTCGACGGCGAACAGCACCGCGTAGGGATAGCCCGCGAGGTGCAGCGCCTCGTTGTCCTGCCACGCCGGTCGCTGTGCCGCGTAATCGAGCATGCGCCGGCGCAGCCGGACCATCGTGCGCAGCGCCCGGTATCGATCGGGTTTGGCCCAGCCGAAACCGTTGCCGATCAACTCGCGGCGCACCGTCGCGTTCAGCCGATCCCAGCCCGGCCCGTCGGTGCAGGCGGCGATGCGCACGGAGTAGCCGTTGCCGAACAGATGCCGCAACAACTGCCGCTCCTCGGCGGCCACCGGTTCGGGCGGGCCGGGCAGCAGGACCGCTCGCAGCGAATCCGCGCCCTCGAATCCGTCGTTACCGACATGCACATCGACATGTCCGCGGATCGTGAGTGCCGCCAGCTGCGCCGCGACAATGCGGCCGTAGCGGGCGGCACCCTGTTCGTGCATCGTCGGTGCCAGCAGCATTCCGGCCTGCAGCACCGTCATTCGGGCCGATAATCGTTCGAACGCCGCCGTCATCTGGTCGGGATCCGGAGGCATGCACACCACTCACTCTGTGACACAGGGCAATCAGGTCCGCACCAGTGTAGAGCCCGGCGTGGCGTACATTCGGCAATATCGGCACCGGATCGAGTCGCGGGCGCCGGACGACACCTCGAAACCCCTGTGTCAGACCGTGATCCCGGACCGGATCAGCTTGCCGGTGATGTTGCGCGGCAACGGATCCGAGGTGATCCGCCACCGTTCGGGCACCTTGAAATACGCCAGCCGTTCGCGGGCGAATTCGCGCAGATCCGCCTCCGACGCCGTGGACCCCTCGGTGAGAACGACGACGGCCGCCACCTGCTGCCCGAGATCGGGGTGCGGTTCACCGACGACGGCGCATTCCACGACATCGGGGTGTTCGTCGAGGCACTGCTCGATCTCGACCGGGTAGATGTTCTCGCCGCCGCGCAGAATCAGATCCGATCGGCGGCCGGTCAGGCGCAGGCGACCTTGTTCCATCACGCCGAAATCGCCCGTGCGCAACCAGCGCTCGGCATCGATCGCCGCCGCGGTGGCTTCGGGATTGCGCCAGTAACCCAGCATGACGAACGGGCTGCGGACGTAAACCTCACCTTCGACGCCCTCCGGAACGGGTGTCCCGTCGGCATCGCGGATCTCGAGTGCCACACTGATGATCGGCCGGCCCAGCGTCCCGGGGGATTCGGCGAGGTCGGCAGGGGTGGCGACGGCGACCGCGGTACTGCATTCGGTGAGGCCGTAGCTGTCCACCAAGGCGTCGGCGGCGAACGGAACCTCTTCGCGCAGACGTTGTTTGAACGCCGGTGACGACGGCGCCGACGCGAGGGCGAAGGCGGTGAGCGAGGAGGTGTCGTAGCGTCCGATATCGCCGTGTTCGAGCAGCCGGGAGGCCATGGTGGGCACCGCACCCCAGTTCGTCACCCGCTCCTTCTCGATCAGGCGCAGAATCCGGTCGGCGTCGAATCCGCCCTGCGGCATGATCACCGCGCTGCCGGTGGCCAGCCGCGGCACCACCAGATTGTGCAGGCTGGCGATGTGGAACAGGGGAGAGGTCAGCAGGCAGCGCAGATCCAGCGGCGCGCCGGGTTCCAGGGTCTTTCCGGTGAACGCGGCGGCCAGTGCGTCGGTGTACTCGAAATAGCCGGTGACGGCCAGCAGATTGCGCTGGGAATGCAAGGCCGCCTTGGGTTTCCCACTGGTGCCGCTGGTGAACAGGATGACGGCGGGATCGTCCTCCGCCACGTCGGGGACCGTCGGTTCGGCGCCGGCGTGGGCGGCGATCAGACGCGGCAGATCCTCGTCCATGGTCACCACTGCGGCGGCGGTGTCGATATCGGCGAGCAGCTTCGCCCGCTTCGCGTCCACGACCACCACGGCCGGTTCGGTCAACGCCAGTCCGTACTCGATCTCGCGCGGCACCCACCACCCGTTGAGCCCGACGGCGATCGCGCCGAGGCTCTGCGCCGCCCAGAAGGTGATCACCCATTCGACGGTGTTCGCGGCCAGGATCGCGACCCGATCACCGCGCCCCACGCCGTACTCCTCCCGCAGCGCGGCGGCCAGCGCGGCGGCCGCGGCGGCGTGTTCTCGATAGCTCAGCCGCCGATCCTCGGTGACGAGATAGTCCCGGTCACCGAAGCGCACCGAGTCGGCGAGCAGTTCGGCGACCGCGCGGCGACGGTGCCGCAGCACCGGCATGCGAGCGCCGAGAACCTCCTCCTCGACGAGCTCGAATCTGCCGCCCGGACCGGTCAGCTCGCGCATGACGGCGGCGATATCGGGCATGGACGTGGTGGTCATGGGCGGTCCTTCTGTGTGGAGCATCACAACCACCGCACTGTGTCACGCACGCCGCCGGCATATGCCGGCGTTTCCGCTCAGCGAGACTCGCGGCCGCCTAGGCGCGGCTCGGCGAGGCGGCGAGCGAGCGCCCGTTCGTCCGGACCGCCTGTGCGCGCCGGCCGGCCGGGACATGACGTCGCCCGCGGGACTCGGCGGCCAGCGCGCGCGAGGTGCGCGCGGCCGCCTCCGCGACCAGCGGGGCGAGACGCTCCATCGTCGCGAAGTTCGTTTCCCCGCACAGGCAGATCGCGGCCAGCGGACCCTGCGGACCCCGGATCGCGGCGGCCACGCTGGGAAGTACCCGGCCCACCATCGCATTGGTGTATTCGCCGCGGTCGAACGACAGCCCGCGATTGCGGCGGATCCGGTTCAATTCGCGATGCAGGCTCGGCACATCCCAGCCTCGGCCCTGGACCGGATTCGACAGCTGCTTGCCGAGCAGTGCCTCCACTTCCTCCGGCGGCAGCCAGGCCAGCATGGCGCGGCCGCCGGTGGTGAGGTGGGCGAAACTGCGGCGTCCCACATGCGATTCCAGCGTGCGCGCGAACGGGCCGCCGAGTTTGTCCAGGAACACCTCGTCGGCGCCTTCGAGAGCCGCCAGGTGCACCACGAGTCCGGTCCGTAGCTGCAGTTCGTGCAGGTGCTCGGCCGCCGCCTCGCGGATCTCGCCGTGCCGGCCGTCGTAGCCACCGAGCCCGAGTGAACGGCGGCCCAGGCAGTAGCCCGAGGGGGTGTGCTCGAGCCAGTGCAGTTTCACGAGCTGGTCGAGGATGCGATGCGCGGTCGAGCGCGGGAGCCCGCTGTGTGTGCAGATCTCCACGAGGCTCAGCCGCGTCGACCGGTGCTCGAACATGTCGAGAATGAGCGTCATCCGCTCCACCATCGACGGCGGCAGGGGGCGGGGTGCCGATGTGGCCAGTGGCATCGATGCCTCCGATCGTGAGTCACTTCCATCCTGCCCGTCGAATCTGGGCGAGAACCGGAATTGAAGCCCGAGTGTAGTGACGGCAGACACACTGCGCGATGGCGGTCCATCCCGTTCGTCCGGTATCCCGCTGACCGGAACGGCGCCCGACCCGAATCCGCGGACCTGACAGCGTGGAATTTTTCCGGAGCGAGAGGAGTGGGTGTGCGGCTCGAAGGAAAGGTTGCGATCGTCACCGGTGGTGCGGGCGGCATCGGCCGGGGAATCGTGCGCGCCTTCGCGAAGGAAGGCGCCGAGATCCTGTTCGTCGACATCAACGACGAGGCCGGACGTGAGCTGGAACGGGAGCTGGCCGGCGCAGCGGCGTATCTGCACGCCGACATCACCCGCGAGGAGAGCGCCGAGTTGATCGTCGCCGCGGCGGTCGAGCGGTTCGGCTCGGTGCACGTGCTGGTCGACAACGCCCACGTCTCCAAGCAGGCGCCGCTGCTCGAGACCACCCAGGAAATGTTCGACCTGTCCTTCGGCACCGGCTTCTATCCGACCTTCCGATTGATGCGCGCTTGCTATCCGTATCTGAAGCGCAACCGCGGCTCGGTGATCAACTTCGCCTCCGGCGCGGGGCTGGAGGGGCAGGTGCGGCAGGGTTCGTACGCGGCGGCGAAGGAGGCGATCCGGGCGATCAGCCGGGTCGCCGCCAACGAATGGGCCGCCGACGACATCAATGTCAACGTGATCTCGCCGCTGGCGCTGACCGAGGGGGTCGCCGCCTATATCGAGGCAAATCCCGGCGTCGAGGAGGCCTTGCTCGCGCGCACCCCGCTGCATCGCTTCGGCGACCCGGAAAGCGATATCGGCCGGGTCGCGGTATTCCTGGCCAGCGCGGATGCGAAATACATGACCGGCCAGACCCTGATGGTCGACGGCGGGTCGATCAAACTGCGCTGAGGCCGTTTCCGTCCCCGCCCGCGGCCGCGCAGGCGGCTATCGTGGGGTTATGGGCGTGTTCGGTGAGATGTTCCCCGGCAAGAAGCTGACCGACGAGAGCGGCGGTGACAGCGACGGGCAGCAGCATCGGCCGCGGCTGGATCTCGACCTGGAGGCGGGGGTGATCCGGCTGTCGGGGACGCCGCGATCGGACGAGGAGCCGTCCGAGTAGCCGGTTCGGAAGATCACTTCGTGACCTTCGCGGGCCGATAGATCTAGCAATCTAGATTACTAGCATGTTAGTGTTCTCTCGTGGGTGCCGAGGAAGTCAAGCAGTTCAACGTGTATCTCCCGGTGGAGCTGATCAAGCAGGTCAAATACCGGGCGGTCGAATCGGAGATGTCGCTGTCGGCGTTGGTGGCCGAGGCGCTGCGGGCGTATCTCGGCGCCGAACCGCCGACGCGTGAGAAGGAGAAGTGAGATGGCCGCCAGAGGTGTCGAGGCGATTTTTCTGGAGACCCACAACTGGGGGAAATCGGCGAAGTTCTTCCAGCAGCTGGGCTTCGAACTGGAATTCGCCACCGACCACAATTCCGGACAGCTCCGCAACGGGGACGGTCCGTATCTGTTCATCGCCGAGGTGCCGGCGGATCGCGAACCGGGAATGCAGGTCGTGCTGAAAGTGGAAGCGGAGCAGGACTTTCCGGCGCCGGTCGAGGTGGTCTCGCCGTTCGCCGACACCCATTACGGAACCCGCGAGATGACGGTGCGTGATCCCGACGGGCGAGTGTGGACGCTGCAGGCTCCCGGTGGTGACCGATGAGCGATACCCGGACCGGTGCGGTGCCCGAGCAGACCGCCGTGCCCGATCAGACCGCCGTGCGGGTCGCGCTGTGGCGCGCGCTGCACGTTCGGCTCGACCCGCCGCCGCATGTGCTCGACGACGAGATCGGCCTGCGTCTGGCCGATCCGCCGGAGGGCTGGCGCGAGCGCGGCGATATGCATCCCGTGGGCACCAGCCGCTTCCGGGCGAGCATCGTGGTGCGGTCGCGATTCGTGGAGGATCTGCTCACCGAACAGGCCGGGCGGGTCGGCCAATACGTGCTGCTGGGCGCCGGACTGGAGACGTTCCCGCAGCGCAAACCCGACATCGCCGCTCGTTTCCGGATTTTCGAGGTCGATCAGCCGCAGACGCAGGCGTGGAAGCGGCAGCGTCTGGCCGAGACCGGTTACGGCCTCCCGGAGTGGTTGCGTTCGGTCCCCGTCGATTTCGAGAAGGATTCGTGGTGGGAGCGCCTGACCGCGGCCGGTTTCGATCCGTCCCGGCCCGCTATCGTCGCCTCGCTGGGGGTGAGCATGTATCTCACCGACGAGGCCAACCGCGAAACGCTGTCGCTGCTGGCGCGGACAGCGCCCGGATCCACGGTCGTGATGACCTTCCAGCCGCCGCTGGAACTGCTCGACGAACAGGATCGGCCGAGCCGGGAATTCGCGGTCTCGGGTGCGGCGGCCTCGGGCACGCCGTTCCTCAGCTTCTACGCCCCGGCGCAGCTCGTCGCCATGGCCCGGGAGGCCGGTTTCGCGCAGGCGCACCACATTTCGGCGGACGAACTCAACGCGCGCTACTTCGCCGGGCGGCCGGACGGGCTGCGCACCTCCAACGGCGAGGAGTTGCTGGTGGCGACGACCTGAGCCCCGCCTACGATGAGCCGATGGCGAAATCCCAGCGCTTGCACATCGTGCCGTCCCGATTCAGCGTCGACCACATCCCGTCCGCGACCTTTCCGGAGGACGACGAATGGGTGGCGCTGGTGCGGGCGCCGGAGGGGCTGACGGTCGTGCGCGAGGCCCCGCCGTGGGAGCGGGAGTCGTGCTGGCTCGGCCTGTACGCCGCCACGCCCCGCGAGCTGGACACCTCCGGTGCGCTGACCGCGATTCTGGAACCCCTGGCGCGGCACGGCATTCCCGTCTTCGTCGCCTCGACCTACCATGCGGATCTGGTCCTGGTGCCCGAATCGCGCAGCGCCGCCGCCACCGATGCGCTGACCGAGGCCGGATTCGAGATCGCCGGAGAGGCGGGCTGACGACGGCTCAGATGTGGTCGCCCTTGTCGCGGTTGCAGCCGCGGCACAGGATCTGCAGATTCGCCGCACTGGTCGCGCCGCCGCGGCTGAGCGGAATGATGTGGTCGAATTCGAGGTAGTGGGTGGCGCCGCATTCCACGCACCGGCCGCCGTCGCGATGCCACACTTCCGCCTTGATATCGGGTGCGATGGACCGGCTGTCGCGTCTGCCCGGCGCGACCGTGAGCCGTTTCGCCACCCGCAGGGCGCCTTCCACGATCGCGGCCACCAATTCCGGTTCGTCGACATCGAATTCGGCCCCGCCGCGTGCCGAGGTCGCCGCCACCGTCACGCCCGTCTCGGAGGCCGCTACGGAAACCGCTCGGGCCCAGGGTATTTCGATACCCGCGTCGGGTCCGATGAAGCGTAACTTCCGGTTCGAGCAGATCAACCGTCCCGGTGACGCCTGCGCGCCGCGGCCCGACCGGCGGATGCGGGTCGCGGCGGTGTCGAGATGGACGCGTTCCTGCGGGTCCAGATGCAGATCGGGCACCGCGATCACCGGGAGCTCGCCCGCACGCAGCCGGGACAGGATGCGCAGCCGCCGCAGGCTGCGGCGCAACTCGTCCACGGCCGCGTCGCGCACCTCGAGCGCGGCGACCGTCGCATCGAATCGTTCCAGCTCGGCGCCGCCGATCGTGCCGTCGGCGAGTGCGAAAGCCGCCATGCGCTCGAGATGGGCGACGGCGGGTCCGCGCAGGGCCGCGCGGGCGGTGTCGGGGTCGATGCGCTGATGGCGGATCCGCGTCCACAGCTCGTCCCAGTCGGGTCCGCTCGGTCCGGTGGTGGTCAGGACGCGCAGCGCCCGGGTGCGCCAGCCGGAGAGGTAGTCCTCGACCTCCGTGGCGCACGCGCGGCAGGGCGCGGCGCCGAGCAGGCGCCAGCCCCGCCGCCGCCCGCACCGGGGACAGGCGCGTGGGTCGGAGGGTGGGCGTGCGACGGTCTGCTCGGTCCACCGGGAGCCGTCCCACCAGCGCAGTGAGGCCGCGTCCGTGGGGTCGGGATGCCAATCGGGGCGCTCGTCCGGTGGCGGGGGCATGGGTGTGGCGAAACTGTTGCGGTGCAACGATAGTCGCTGCGACCGGTGCTGTGCCGACTCCGAGACGGCTGCGCCGAATGTCGTGAACAAGTCCGCCGCGCCGGCGTGCTGCGGTCCGCCGCGCACGAACCACCATCGGTCCTCGGCCCGGCGGAACTCTCCGAACACCGCGGCCCACGCACCCGGCTCCGCGGCCACGTCGGCACGCGCCACCAGGCCCTCGGCGTCCTCGACCGAAACCGCGAGGCCGGGCAGTGCGGCCAGCGGCTCGTCGGCGCCGGACCCCGTGATCAGGATGCGGACGATCTCGGCCTCCGTCCGGGGCAGCGAGACCGACAGCCGCGCGGTGCCCGGATGCGGATCCTGATCCACGGTCACCGCCTGGGAGGGGTGGCGCGGCGCGTTGAAATACACCACGTCGCGGGCGGAGCGGACCCGCCCGCCGGCGGTCAGCAGGACGGCATGCGCGTCCAGCGACGCCGTCGAACGCCACGAAACCAGTACCGACAGAAGCGAAGTCGGTACCGGCGTGGCGTCACCGTCGACGGTGGGGCGCATGGTTGTCATCGCCACGAACTATGCCAGGCCGCCCCGACACGAATCGCGCGGTCGGCGCGGAGCTTTTCGTGACTGTCCGGGTGCGGCACAGTGGAACCATGACGAACCCGAAGGGTGACTCCGGGCGTAAGCCCAGCGGCGCGCGGGTGCCGGGTGCGACGGAAATCCTCGCCGCCGCCCAGGCCGCCGCGCAGGCCGCGCAGACCGCCGCGGGCCAGGCCATCGATGCCGCGCAGGTCACCGCCGGTACCGCCTTCGGCACCGCGGTGCGGCTCCCGCCCGCCTCCGTACAGTTGGCCGCGCAACTTCCGGATCTGATCGAGAATCTGGCGATCGCCATCGACCGGCTCAATTCCACCATCGACCGCCTCGACCGGACCCTGGCGCTGGCCGATCCGGCCTTCGCGGCCTACGACCGGCTGCTGCCGCGGCTCGAGGCCGTGATCGCGCTGGGTGAGGAGGTGTTCAACCGGCTGTCGAAACTGCCGGGCATCTCGATGCTGGGCCGCCTCACCAGCCGCGAGGCGGAACCACCGCAACCGGAGCCGAAGTCACGTCGACGCGGGAAATAGACCCGCCCTGCCCGCCGATCGCGGCAACTCGGCCGTCGCGATCACCGCACGGGCCGCGGCCGCGGCCTTGAGCACCATCTCGTGGAATTCCGCGTCGGCATCGGAGTCCAGCACCACCGCGCCGCCCGCGCCGACGCGCCAGCCGCGCTCGTCGCGGACCGCGGTACGGATGACGATATTGAGATCCGCCGTTCCGCCCAGACCCAGAAACCCGATCGTGCCCGAGTAGATGCCGCGCGCCTCGGTCTCCAGCCCGTCGATGATCTCCATGGTCCGCAGCTTCGGAGCCCCGGTCATCGAGCCGCCCGGGAAGCATGCGCGCAGGCAATCGAGCACATCCACCTCCGGGCGCAGCCGCCCGCGCACGGTGCTCACCAACTGATGCATCGTGGTGTAGGTCTCCGCGACCATCAGCTCGGGCACGTGCACGCTGCCCAGCTCGCACACCCGGCCCAGATCGTTGCGCAGCAGGTCGACGATCATCAGATTCTCGGCCCGCGTCTTGGGGTCCAATTCCAGAGCGCGGCAGAGGTTTTCGTCCGCCTCCGGAGTCGCGCCGCGCGGGGCGGTGCCCTTGATCGGCTTGGTCTCCACCGTGCGGGTGCGGTCGATCTTCAGAAAGCGCTCCGGTGAGGAACAGGCGATATGGAGCTCGCCGAAGCGCAGGTACGCCGCGTACGGGGCGGGATTGCTGCGCCGCAGCATTCGGTAGACCTCGAGTCCCGGCGCATCGGAGTCGATGGTCGCGCTGTCGGTGAGGTTCACCTCGTATGTCTCCCCGGCGCGCAGCTCGGCGTCGATCGCCGCGATATCGGCCAGATAGCGGTCCCGGCCGCGGGTCAGGCGGGAGACGACGGCCTCCTCGTCGGCGGGAAGGGTGAGCGGTTCCGGATTCCGCCGATCCGGCAGGCTCGCGACGATCGCGCGCGTATCGGCCAGCCAGCGGTGATTCTCGGCGGCCGAATCGGCGTCGGTGACAGCGATCAGATGGGTGCGACCCGCGACGTGATCGACTACGACCAGCCGATCGGCGAAGAGCCACTGCGCGTCCGGATAGGGCGATCGATGCCCGGTCCTCGCACCGCAGTCGGCCTTCATCTCGTAGCCCAGATAGCCGACGTAGCCGCCGACGAAATCGAAGGGCACATCGGGGAATCGGATGTTCAGCGCACTCAGCCGCGCCGACAGATAGTCGAGCACCGGCCGCGGATCGGTGCGCGTCCCGGCTCGATTCTCGATCACACATCCCGCGCCCACTCGATATCGGACCACCTCCGCCAGCGGCCCGGACGCATCACCGGCGAAACTGAACCGATCCAGCCCCGGCTCCACATGCGCACTGTCGAGCCAGAACACCGTCGGCGAGTCCGGATATACCCGCAGCACAACGGATTCCGTCTCCACGGCGCGGTCGATCACCTCGTGCAGCACGGTGAGGGTCGTCGGCCGCGGGGCGCCGGCCTCTGCGGTTCCGGGCCCACTGGAGACCGGATCGGCCGCGGCGGACGTCGCACCCATCGACGACGCGACGCCCGTCCAGCCGAGTTGCCGGCGAGCCGGACGTTCGCCCGGCCGTGAGATGTCCCGTGACGGTTCGTGGACGCCCGATGCCCGGCCGGTCACGGCCCGATGCGCCCACCACTCCCGGGTCAGCCGCGCGAAATTACCCAGCAGCGCGGCGCCGAATTCGCTCGACACCGATTCCGGATGGAACTGCACACCCCATTGCGGGCGGTGCCGGTGGCGAACGCCCATCACCACCCCGTCGGGCGCGGTCGCGGTGATCGCCAGCGCGTCCGGCAGGGGCTGGGCGGCGCACAGCGAGTGATAGCGCACGGCCAGGAAGTCGGCGGGAACCCCGGCGAACAGGTCGCGACCGTCGTGGCTGATGCGGTCCGGATAGCCGTGCCGGGGCGCGGGCGCCGGGATCACCCGCCCACCGGCCGCCAGCACGATGCCCTGGTGTCCGAGGCAGACGCCCAGCAGCGGGAGCTTCGCACGGTCGATCAGTGCCTGCGAGATCCCGAAATCCCTTGGTACATCGGGGCGTCCGGGCCCGGGGGAGACGACGATGTTGTCGAACCGGTCGAGGTCCAGCTCGGCCAGGGTGTCGACCTCGTCGTTGCGCAGCACGGTCGGCTCGGCGCCGTTCACCGTGCCGATCAACTGGAAGAGGTTGTAGGTGAACGAGTCGTAGTTGTCGATCAGCAGGGTGCGCACGGGGGTTCGGGTGCGCACCGCGTGGTCGACAGTGGTCTCGCCCGCATGCCGAGACCGGGACGTGCTCATGTGCATCACCGTATCGGGCATCTCGGACGACGCAGTGAGGGCATACGCCTTCAGTTGACCGGTCGTGGTGGTGCACAATGTGGGGCATGTCTGTGGTGCAACCGGCCGAGGTCGAGCGCGAGGTCGTCGATTTCGCGGCCGTCGGCGAGTGGATGGATGAGCAGGGCCTGCCCGGCGGCGACTTCGAGGATGTGACCTCGCTCGGCGGCGGCACCCAGAACATCATGCTGCGGTTCCGCCGGGGTGGCCGCGAATTCGTGCTGCGCCGCGGGCCGAAACATCTGCGTCCCAAGAGCAACGACGTGATCCGCCGCGAATCCCGCCTGCTCGGCGCGCTCGCGGGCACCGGCGTGCGCGCCCCGCGGGTGATCGCCGCGGGCGCCGACGAATCGGTGATCGGCGCGGTCTTCTATCTGATGGAGCCGATCACCGGCTTCAACCCGCAGAACGAGTTGCCCGCCCTGCACGCCGGCGATCCCGAGGTGCGGCGGCAGATGGGACTGTCGGCGGTCGAGGCCATCGCCCGGCTCGGTTCGCTCGACTACGAGGCGCTGGGGCTGGCCGATTACGGCAAGCCGGACGGTTTCCTGGAACGCCAGGTGCCGCGCTGGCTCGGCGAACTCGAGTCCTACAGCAGCAACGACGGCTACCCCGGCCCGCAGATCCCGGGGGTGGACCGAGTCGGGGACTGGCTCGACCGCAACCGGCCCGCACAGTGGCGGCCGGGCATCCTGCACGGCGACTGCCACCTGGCCAACATGATGTTCTCCTACGACGGGCCCGAGGTCGCCGCCATGGTCGACTGGGAGATGTCGACGATCGGTGATCCGCTGCTGGATCTGGGCTGGCAGATCGCCACCCGGCCCGAGCCCGGAACCACCGGCGCCGCCCTGGTCGGCAAGCTCGGCGCCGCGGGTGGCCTGCCCACCGCCGAGGAGATGATCGCCCACTACGCGAACTTCTCCGACCGCGACCTCGGTCACGCCGGCTGGTACACGGTGCTGGCCTGCTTCAAACTCGGCATCGTCCTCGAGGGCACGCACGCGCGTGCCTGCGCCGGCAAGGCGCCCAAGCAGACCGGCGATTTCCTGCACGCCATCACCCTGGAACTGTTCGAGAAGGCCAACCGGCTCTGCGAATGAGCCGGGCGCGGCGTCAGCCGGCGTCGAGCAGGTCGGCGAGGATGGCGAGATCCTTGTCGCCGCGGCCGGACAGGCACAGCAGAATCAGCGCGTCCTCGGCGATTCCGCCCTGTTCGGCCAGCTCCAGCAGATATCCCACGGCGTGCGCGGATTCGAGTGCGGTGATGATGCCCTCGGTCCGGCACAGCGTATCCAGTCCGCGCAGCGCCGCCGCGTCGGTCGCGACGGCGTGGTCGATGCGGCCGATGTCCTTGAGATGGCTCAGTTCCGGGCCCACCCCCGGATAATCCAATCCGGCCGCGATGCTGTGGGTTCGCGCGATCTGTCCCTCCTGGTCCTGCAGGACGTAGCTGAACGCGCCGTCCATCTCACCCGGTGTGCCCGCGCTGAGTGTGGCCGCGTGCTCGCCGGTGTGTAAGCCGCGGCCCCCGGCCTCCACACCGATCAGCCGCACCTGCGCATCGCCGGTGAAGGGATGGAACATCCCGATCGCGTTACTGCCGCCGCCCACGCACGCGACGACGTGGTCGGGCAGCCGTCCCGCCGCCGCCAGCAGCTGTGCCCGGGACTCGATGCCGATCCGGCTCTGATGGTCACGCACCATCCGTGGATAGGGTGCGGGCCCGGTGGCGGTGCCGAACAGGAAATGCGTGGTTTCGGTGTGCGCCACCCAATCTCGCACCGCCTCGGTCACCGCGGCCTTCAATCGGCGATCACCGGAACGGACGGCGCGCACGTCCGCGCCGAGCAGCCGCATCCGCACGACGTTGCTCTGCTGGCGGGCCATATCGTCGGCGCCCATGTAGATCACGCACGTCAGCCCGAGCATGGCGCAGACGGTCGCCACCGCGACGCCGTGCTGCCCGGCCCCGGTTTCGGCGATGACGCGGGTCTTGCCCATCCGCACGGCCAGCAGCCCCTGCCCGAGGGCATTGTTGATCTTGTGGGCGCCCGTGTGCGTCATATCCTCGCGCTTCAGGAATACCTGCACTCCGGGGACATTCAGCGCGCGGGCCAGTCGCGGCGCCGCGTGCAGCAGGGTCGGGCGGCCGACTCGCTCCCGCAGCAACCGGTCGAGTTCGCCGTGGTATTCGGGATCCGCCCAGGCCGCTCGATGGGCGTTCTCGACGTCGGTGAGCGCCGCCATCAATCCTTCGGGAACGTAGCGGCCGCCGAACGCGCCGAATCTGCCGGGGTCCCGGATGCCGTCCCGGGTGGTGGCGTGGGTTGGCCTGTGTCCGATCACCATTCGCATCCGCGCTTTCTCCTCGCCGTCCGGCTCGGACAGTGTGTGCGATCCGCTCGCACACCTGGTCACCTGCCGGCAAAGAGTGAGTTAACAGCACGGAAGAGGTCATCGTCAGTGGTGGTAAGTCGGCGCGGTGGCGTGATCAGCCGCAGCGGAGTAGTGCCTCCCGCACGGCGCGGGCGCGCGCATCGTCGAGGACGGCGGTGCCGAGGCGGTTCATCACATAGCCGAAACCCAAACCCGTTGCGGGATCGGCAAACCCGAACGAGCCCCCGTAACCGGTGGTGCCGTACGCGCGCCTGTCGCTGCCGAAACGGAAGCTGCCACACGATTTGCGGAACCCCAGATGGTAGCGGCTGCGGGTGAGCAGCACCAGATCGTCTGCGGGCACGTCGTCGACGGTGTCGGCTGTGGCCAGCCGGTCCAGAATGCCCGGTGCGATGGGCAATTCACCGGTGCGCCCCGCCGCCGCGCCGTAGACCCGCGCCAAGGAACGCGCCGTGCCCACCCCACCCGCGGCGCGGCTTTCGACACCGAGGAATTCGCGGCGGGTGGCACGTTCGGGTGCGCCGGTGCGGGGGCTGCTCAAGGCGCGATAGGTGAGCCCGCGCCGCAGAAACATCTGAATCGCGATGCGCAGCGGCACGTCTCGCTCGTACCGCAGCACGTCCAGGCCGGAGGTGGACGCGAGCGTGGCGATGCGATCGAGGGATTGCTCCTCCGGCAATCCGATGAAGAAGTCCAGCGCGAGCGGGCCGGCGAAGTCCTCGGCGAAGATGCGGCCCAGGGTGCGGTGCTGCGGATCGACGCGGCGGAGCAGTTCGCCCAGATACAGCCCGGCGGTGATCGGGTGATAACCCTGCCGGGTGCCCGGACTCCACAGTGGTTTCTGGTCGGCCAGGATCTCCGCGAGCCGATCCCGGTCGGCCATATCGGACAACCGCACCACCCGGTCCAGCACCGGCAGACCCGCGCGGTGGTCGAGCAGCTGCCGCACGGTGATCGATTCCTTGCCGTGTGCGGCGAATTCCGGCCAATACTGCGCGACCGGGGCCTGATAGTCGAGGACTCCGCGGGATACGGCACCCGCCACGGCGAATGCCGTCATCCCCTTCGTCGAGGAGAACACCGGAACCGTGGTGTCGCGCTCCCACGGCAGCTGTCTGCGGCGATCGCGGAACCCCGCCCACAGATCCACCACCGGCCGGTCCCCGTCGTAGACGGCCACGGCCGCCCCGATCTCGCCGAACCGGGCGAAGTTGCGTCGAAACGCGTCCGCGACCGGCTCGAAACCGGTCGCCACCTCACCGTGTACCTCAGCAACCTCGCCCATAGTGCAACCGATGGTAACGGTCACCGCCGCGGCGTCGTACGGTGTCCACCCCGATCGGAAACCGATCAGGCGGCGTGGATTCGGGAGCTGTCCGCGAAGTAGTCGAGGACAGCGCGATGCCACGCCTCCGGCGCCTCGTGCATCAGCACGTGCCCCGCCGCTACCTCGACGTATTCGGCGCCCGGAATGGCCGCCGCCAGCTCGCGCGAATTGGCGGGATCGACCAGCAGATCCGCGGTCGCGGCGATGACCCGGGTCGGCACCGCGACCCGGGGCAGATCGGCGCGGGTGTCCACCCGGGCGACCAGATCCGCCTGCGCCGCCGCCCCGCCCGGGACACCGGCCGCGATCTGGGCCAGGTACTGCGAATACACCTCGTCGGGCAGGGAATTGGTGAAGGCGGCGCTGTATCCGGACAACAGGACCACCCGCGCGAACGCATCGTGGTCGCGTGCGGCGAGCGTGCCGCGCCACAGATCCAGGACGAGCCGGGCCCGATGGTCGGCCCGGGCCAGCCCGGCCGCGAGCACCAAGCCGGTGACCCGATCGGGATGACGCACGGCGGCGCGCACCGCCACCGCGGTGCCGAGCGAGAATCCGATGATCGGGAATCGCTGGGCGCCCGCCGATACCGCCTCCTCGACCAGTGCGTCGGCCAGCCCGTCGAGGGTCAGCACGGTGTCGTCGGCCGGATAGTCGGAGCCGATCACGGTATGCCGTTCGGCGAGCAGCGGGATCAGGGAGCCGAAGTTGGCCTCGATTCCGCCGCCCGCGCCGTGCGCGAGCACGACCGCGGGACCGCTGCCGGTGACCGATGTGGACAGTGAAATGTTCGTCATGGCGGCGACGTTAGGGATTGACATGAGTGTGAAGGTCAAGTCCGGGAGGGCGCAGTGCTGATCGGCGAGCTGGCGAACACCACCGGCGTCAGCACCCGCCTGCTGCGCTACTACGAGGAACAAGGGCTGCTGAACGCCCGCCGCGACGGCAACGGTTACCGCGTCTACGCCGACGACGCACCGCAGCGGGTGCACCGCATTCGCGAGCTGCTCGCCGCCGGACTGTCGACCAGCGCCATCCGCGAACTGCTGCCGTGTGCGACCGCCACGGGCTTACAGCACTGCGATCACACCCGAAAGATCATGCGGGAGGGCCTGTCTCACCTCGACACGCAGATCGCCGAGCTGACCCGGCGTCGCACGCTGCTGGCTCGTCAGGACGAGCAACTGGTGGCCGCGCCCTATCGCAGCGACGGCCCGGCGTAGCCGCCTCCCCGCGGCCGGTGGGTTCGGAGCCTTCTCGTAGGCTCGGTGCCGTGCGAGCACTCGAACAGATTCGCGACTGGCCCGTCCGGCATGCCGCCGCGGGCGTCGTCGATGCACACGGCGTGGTCGGCACCGAGGGAGACCTCGACCGGGTGTTCGCCCTCGCGTCGGTCACGAAACCCCTTGCCGCCTACGCGGTTCTGGTGGCGGTCGAAGAAGGTGCGATCGAACTGGACCAGCCCGCCGGCCCGCCCGGCTCCACCGTGCGCCACCTGCTGGCGCATACGGCCGGACTGGCCTTCGACACCACGGTGATCATGGCCGAGCCCGGGCAGCGCCGCATCTATTCCAGCGCCGGATTCGAGGTCCTCGCCGAGTTCCTCACGCGCGAGACCGGAATCGAATTTCCCGAATATCTGCGGCAGGCGGTATTCGAGCCACTCGGAATGAAATCCTCGGTGCTGGCCGGATCCGCCGGGCACGCCGGACGCTCCACGGTGAACGATCTCCTGCGTTTCGCCGGAGAATTGCTGAACCCGATCTTGATATCCGGTGACATGCTCGCCGCGGCGACCTCCGTGCAATTCCCGGGCGTCGGCGGAGTGCTTCCCGGATACGGATCGCAGCGCCCCAATGATTGGGGTCTGGGATTCGAGATCCGCGACCACAAGACTCCGCATTGGACGGGGGGAGCCAACTCGCCGCGAACCTACGGGCATTTCGGGCAGTCCGGCACCTTCCTGTGGGTGGATCCGGAGATCGGGGTGGCGTGTGTGGCATTGAGCGACGAGAACTTCGGCGATTGGGCCCGAGCGGTGTGGCCGACGCTCAGCGACGCCGTCATCGCCGATATCCAGCAGATTCGCGACACGGCCGAAAAGTAACAGCCGTAACATCGGGCACTCCAGTAAACTCGGGCAACGCCTGGGCTCGACGGGATGTTGGGGAAGACGTCCGACGTCGAGGCTGGAGGTGTACAGGTGCGCGCATCTGATCAGTTCGCGGATGTGACGTGTGGTGTGGTGTACATCCACGCGTCACCGGCCGCGCTGTGCCCGCACATCGAATGGACGCTTTCCTCCACTCTGAAATCACCTGCGTCCCTGCGCTGGACCGCCCAGCCGGCCGCCGCGGGACAACTGCGCGCAACCACGGACTGGGTCGGCCCGGTCGGTACCGCGGGACGAATTGCCAAGGCGTTGCGGGATTGGCCCGTACTGCGCTTCGAGGTCACCGAGGACCCCTCCGAAGGGGTCGACGGCGAACGCTACAGTTTCGTGCCCAGCCTCGGATTGTGGACCGGCGCGATGAGCGCCAACGGCGACGTCATGGTCGGCGAGATGCGGCTGCGCGAAATCGTCCGCGCCGCCCGGGCCCGCGGCCGCCACGGCGATATCTCCGCCGACATCGATCGCGCCCTGGGCACCGCCTGGGACGACGAACTCGAACCCTTCCGCACCGGCGGCGAAGGCGCCGAGGTCACCTGGCTCCGCCGCGACGTCGGCTGAACCTCATTCGATCGCGGCCGAACCCTCGTCGCGGAAGTGGGCACGGATATCGCGCAGGCTCGGCGCCTCGCTCACGACATCGGGCAGATCACCCAGATCGTCGAGTTCGGCGGCGATCGGGGCCGTCAGCGATTTGTGCTGCCGCCGCGCCTGCTCCGCCGCCGCTCGCACGGTATCGACGATCGTGCTCGCGAGCTTCTCGGGTCCGCCGCGCAAAGCCGCCGCGGAGAGTCGCAGCTCGGTCAGCAGCCCGTTCGCATCGACGGTCGCCCCCACCGCGTGATCAGACGAATCGACCTGCACCCGAACATCTTCCAGCTGCCGAGACACCTCGGCCAGCCGCTCCCGCTGCTGCTCGAACGCATCCAGCAGATGATCGACCTGATTACGCAACCCGCTGTTGCCGGCCCGCAACCCTTCCCGCTCCCAACGGTCCACGAGGCGCCTCCATTCGCTCGTACACTGCGCCAACGACGCTGAGGTTCTCAACGCAGTCTCGGCTTCGTCTTCATACTTCCCAGTCCGGGAGCTAATCATCACCGGCAATCGTCAACCGGTCGACTGCGGGCAACCCGCGGGCTCAGCGGTCGCGTGTGTGCCGCCAACCCGGGTCGTACCGAGGGTTTTCCACAAAATCCGCAACGTCCGGCGATTGCGGATCGAATCTGTAGTAACCCCGGATGAATTCCGGACGAATCCCACCGGGGAAGATCACTTCGCGACGCTCGGTACCAACGATCTCGAAGCCCCCCGGCGCATCGATCACATACACCCGGGTGCGGTGTAGGCTCTTGGCCGTCTCCAGCGACTCCGTGGTATACACGAGGCCGTCCATCAGCTCACTGGGCACGAATCCTTCCCGGAACGGCAATCCGGACGTGGGTGGTATTTCTCCCGGTTCGACATCTGCGGGCCTGTCGTCGGCGCGATACAGGATCCCCGTGTCGTCGCTGCGCCGGACTATCGGGCGAGATTCGGCGCTTTCGGCCCAATAGGCGACGAGCTGAGCCATATCGACGCTGTTGCGGTCGACCGCAGCCGGCATCGGATCGGCATGTGGCGTCAATCCGACGATCTCCTCGGGTGAACGAACCCGTACGGGGCCGGTCGGCGGAATCCGGACGTGGTTGTCGGCTGCCTCGAGATTGTTCTGCTCTCGCGCCGCTCGATGCGCCGCTCGCTGTTCGGTCATCGCCCGACCGAGGTCGTCCAGTCGCACCGTCGCGTCACCGCGGCCCGTGAGGCCGAGTTCGCGCATGCTGTTGCGTAGATCGTTGGCCCAGAACGGATACACCTCGATTTCGATCGGCGGCTCACCTGCCCGCAGCTGAACAATCGCGGGTTCGAAGTCGGATTTCCCATTGTTCAGACGTGAATAGTTCACTCGGCCCGCATGTTTCAACTCGGCGTGAATGTTCTCAGCGGCAACATCCAGGTGCGCCGGATCGACATGGGGCGCCAGCGCTTTCGCCATCTGCAGGAACTGCTTGGGGCCGACTGCGAGGGCTGTGCCGTTACCGTCGTTGACCACGAGGTGGCGTACCGGGGCGATCGCATCGTGCAGCCACGGCGGCAGCGGTGGGGTCTCATGGATCGAGAACGAGAGCTCTCTGGTCCAGCCGGACTCGTCGTCCGGTCGTAATCTGCTGTCGAGACGGCCGTGTACAGCATCCCCGAGGACGGATTCAGGGTGCGGGACGGTCCCGGTGTCGAGTACCGAGATGTGCAGGACCCGATCGGCGCCGGTGCCGGTCTGCTCTGCGGTGACCCGGACCGGGCCATCGGTCGAATCGACTGCGTGAGCGACCGCATCGGCCAATGTGAGACCAGCGTCGTCGACTCGCCCGGGCGGCCAGCCGGGCATCTGCTCGCCGAGCCAGTCCCACGCAGCGGTTGCGGCAGCGTCTTCACCGAGTGCTCGCGGGACGGTGAATTCGCCCGGCGCGGACGCCTCGTGTGCATCGATTCGGTCGCTCGCCATCTCACCGGTGGGGTCGAGTTCGAGCCCAAGCTCCGAAAGGTCACCCAGGTCCGACAGATCGCCGAATTGGGAGAGGTCCGGTTCGCGTTCCGGGACCGGTTCGGAGCGGTCGAGTTCGAACCAGATCGACTTACTGCCGTCGGGGTGTTCGTCGATTCCGGTGTTGTGGCTGAGTTCGGCTCGTAGCAGGCCGCCGCGGGAGCTCTCCTTGTCCACGGCCGTCGGGTTGGCAGGATCGTATTCCGGCGGTAGTCCGGGGATGTGGTCGGTGACCGAGACCCGCAACCGGGGACCGCCCGGGCCGGGGCCGATTTCCGAACGATAGGAAACCGGCGGCCGTCCACTGGGGTTGAGGCCCACGGCGTTCTGATAGACCTCGGTATGGATCAGCTTGGCGGCGTCGATGTGGTCTTCGGGCCAGCCGGCCCGGTTCAATTGGGCCTCGAGGTGACCGCGTTCCTCACCGACTCGGCGCATGTACGGGAACCGCGGCTCCTCGGTGCCGAGTGCGGCCCGGTCGGGGAACGGGATGACAGGTTTGCCCTCGGCGTTGTGGGCGAGTGCCGGTGGCTTCTCGTCGAAGTACCAGACGGTCAGGGCGTGGCGCTCGGCGCCGGCCGTCTCGGTGACGGACAGGCGTAGCGAGCGATCACCGGTGGCGGGATCCGCGACGACCATCTCCGCACTGAGATCGATCGTTCCCTCGCCGGATTCGATTGCCCGGGTGACGGTCTCGGTGATCTCCGCAGCCCGGTGCGGACCTGTGTCCGGCCACCCGCGCAGCAGTTCGGAGACTGTAGCCGCCGCCTGAGTCGCGTGGTCGTGATGGCCTGCGGTAATGCCCGCCAGATCGACCCGGCGCGGGTCGTCCCCGCCGGACCACGACGCGGCGGGCGGCCCGTCCGGTGGATTGGTACCGCCGGCACCGCCGCTCGCAGGTGGCCGCTCGCCGGGATCAGCTGCGGCGCGGTGTGTCTCGCGGCCAGGTGCCGGGTCGGGCGATTCGGCGGGACGAACCCCACCGGACGGCGGGTGATCGGCCGTATCGACCGTCGACGCTTTCGGTGGCGCGCCGCCGGTCCCTGCGGGTTCGCGAGCTTCCGCTCTCGCTCCGGTTGCCGCAGGCGGCCGGGGGTCGGCGGCGAGACCGCGGTCCGGACCGGCGCTTCGGCCCGGCTGCGCCTTGGGCGTCGCGGTCTGCGGATCGTGATCTCCTGGACCGTTGCCCGCGGCTTCGCTGTGCATGGCGGTGCCGGGAGCGGTCTCCGGCCCAGCGGGTGTGCTGCCGTGCCCCTGCGGTCCGGGTGCGACAGCGCCATCGGTCGGCTGATGTGTCTGTGCAGCAGTCGATACGGTGGGTGGCTGCGGTTCCGCTGCGCCGGTCACGAAAGCGTTCGGCTCCGCGCCGGCCACGACGCCTGCCGGAACCGGTTCGTGCGCAGGTGGACTCGGTGCGCGGACGGTACTCGAGGAAACGGGCGAGGAGAGTTCGGCGGCACGGGAAACTGCGCCGCGCGGTCCGGATGCATCGAGCTGATCGTCACGTGACAGGCGGTCGGAACGAGCGCCCTCGGTGATGAGATCCGCCTTGGTCGGGGCTGGTTCGGGTCCGCCGGGGTGGGTCGGCACCGCGGGATCGGCGGCCACCGCGCCGACGGGCTGCCGGCGCAGGTGCTCTTTGTCCGAAGGCAGGGCGGTGTTGTGATCGAACGGATCCGGGCGCCGCGCCGAGCCGGATTCGGCGCCGGAGTCTCGTTCGGGCAGACGCGCGCCCGCCGTCGGCAGCTCTTCGGCGACCGCCGCCGCGACCCGCTGCCTGCCCGGTATGGACGGAGAATTCTGTGGGTGCTGCGCGGGGCCGGATGGCCGGTGATCGCCGGCACCGGGGACAACGGGCTCCTCGGCCCGGGCGGGTGTTCGCGACGAAGCGGCGAGAACCAGCGGTGCCGGATCTCGTCGAGTGACGGCTGCGACGTTCTCACGAGTCCCCCGGTCGACCCACCGAACTCGGGCCGGCGCACCAGACTCCGGTCGCGGTGTGCCGGGGACACCAGCAGGCATCGAACCCGGCGCATGTCGCAGCGCTGCGCCGGCGGCTCCCAGGAAACCTCCCGCGAAACCTGGAATGATCCCCTCCGTGAAAGCCTGGCGCGTGAAGGCCTGACCGGTCGCCGCCAGCGAGACCACGGCGCCTGCCATCCCGCCGGCGACTCCGCCCGCTCCGCCGACGAATACCGTTCCACCGAGGTGCGCGAACAACCGTGCGGCCCGGGTTGCGGCAGCCTGACGCAAGCCTGCGGTGATGTTGCTGCCGAGATGCGGAGCCAGGCGGTCGAATGTCCGCGCCGCCGTGCGGCCGAACATGGCGGGTACGGGCGCGACCGCGTGACCGACGACAGCGCCGGCCGCGCCGCCGGCACCGCCTGCGATGATGGCCACTGCGGCCGACGCCGGATCGATGTCGTCTCGATGTCCCTGCATGATCTGCACGCCTTGCGCTGCCAGGTTGACGAGCCCGCCCTGGGCCATGCCGATGATCACCGCGTTGCGCGCGAGAACGAGAAGGCCTCGCTCGGCTGCGGCCTTGACGCCCGCGCCGGCCAGCCACATGAGCACCTTCTTGCGGAGTATTCCCAGCGCCGTCTCGGCCGCCATCCGGTCGGCAATTGCCAGCAGGCCCCCGCCGGCGGCGAAGGCGATCCCGTCTCGAATCAACTGTGCCGCCAGCACACCTGCGGTGAAGATGCAGACCAGCTTCTGGAATTCGATGCTGTTCGCACCCTCGTACAACTGCTTGGCCATGCTGTCGCAGTAGGTGGCCTGGTCACGCCAGGTGTCGGCCAATTCTGTGTGCTGTTGGGCGAACTGGTCGACGGTATGCCCGAGCCCGGCGGCCCGGATAGTGTGGGCCGCGGCGGTGTGCCGTTCGGCCATGGGACGGCACTGATCGGCGGTGTCGGCCCAGGCGTCGGCGCAGCGGCGCATCGCTGATTCGTCGCCGGTGGGAAAATGGCCCGCTACACAGGTCATCACCGGTTCGGGCAACCACGGTGGCAAGGTCAAGGTCACGGCGGGCGAACCTCGACCTCAGCGGGTTTCCGGTGACATCGCCCGGGATACCAGCAGACCGTGCAGCACACGTGCCGGCCCTTCGGACCCGGCGGTCAATTCCCCGGCGGCGAAGGCAACCGCCAACGCGCGCGAGGGCGCGAAAACGTTGCCCCGGAAGCAATCCGGGCCGAGCTGGGCGCGCCACAGCTTATAGCCGCGGACCACTCGCGCCAGGGATTCGTGCTGGACACCGTCGAGCCGCAGATACGCTCTGATCAGCGCGCGCTGGGCTTCCTCGCGAACAGGAGAGCCGCACGTCATTTCCAGAGCGGCGCCGAGTTCGCGCACCATGGCGGCGAACAGCGGCCGCTCTCGGTAGATCGCCGCCTGCCCGGCCGTAGGTGGTGGGGTGAGCAGGAGGGGATCGACAGCGGCAGCTCGGCTCACCGTGATCCACGGCTCGGCGTGCGCAGCGTGCGTTACGGGAGCGCGGTTCTCGACTTCGCAGTATGGTTCGGCGCTACTCGTGATTTCGAGTCCGCGCAGGTGCACCGGGTATCTGGCCCGGATGACATCGAGTGCGGCCGCGATCTCGCGCACGGTATCCGCGGAGACGCCGCCCGAATCGAATCCGAGAATATCGAGACCGTGCCTGGCCGCCATGTCCTGTGCGAGCTCCGACGCCGCGGCAGCGGCGGTGCGCGGACGTGCGGGTGCAGATCGGCGACGGCGTGGAGCGTTCGGTCGTGGCGCGCCGCTCCGCTTCGGTGCCGGCTTTTCGGGGCCGGCGGGGCGGTCGGTAGTTCGCGGCGATGCTACCCGTGGTGGTGTGGTGTTGCCCGGCGTCGCGGGTGCGTCGGTGGCGCCGGGTGCGCCCGTCCAGGGTGTGCCGGCAGTGTTTCGCGCCCACGGGGTCTCCACCCGCGACGGCGTGGAGGTCTTCTGCTGCGCAGCGGTGGTGGCCGAAGATGGAGGCGCCGGCGCTGTCGCAGGTGCCGGAGTAGAAGACTGTGGCTGCGCGTCTGCGTCCGCGTGTCCGGTCGCCGGGGGAGTCCGAATGCCGGGCGCAGCCGGGGAGGATTCGCTGCCGTCCGTGGCGGGAGTCGGCCAGCCGGTGGACCGTGCCGCGGCATCAGGCATCCGCGTCAGACCGTCGGACGAGGGCCCCTGATCGACCGCCGCCCCATCAGGGCGTCGACCCTCATGGGGCGCGGGCGGGCCCGGCAACTCGCTGGAAACGGGATGCGACGGCGCGGAACCGAACGGCGTAGTCGGTGCGGTGACGGGTACATCGAATCCCGGTGCAGCGTTCGGCGCACCCGAGCGTTGCACCGCCCGTGCGCTGCTCACATCGTTGTCTTCGAAGGCATCCGCCGCCTCGGCGGCATTTTTACGCAATGCGCGCAGGTTCCCGGTGAGATTCTCGAGTCCTTCGAGGCCGCGTTCGGCGTCGGGCACATACGTGTGCGCGAAGGTCTTTCCGGGCTCATCCGCACCCCAGCAGTGCCCTTCGTGTTCGAGCGCCGACCGTAGCGCGGACGTGATCAGGGCGGCCTCGTCGGCCAGTCGTTCCAGTTCCGCGGCCGAAGCGCGCAACTCGGCGGGGTTCACCGACAGTGACTGGTCCACGCCGATCTCCCTCGTCGTCGCACGGCGAGTCGCGTGGTGTCGGCTGTGGAGGCGTTCGCCGGCGTTCACGCCTCTCGACAGCGGGCGGTACCCGATTATGACCTGTCAACTGGTTGGGCACGATCCAGGACTATTCCCTGTCCTGGGAGGTGTGTAGCCGAACCGGAAATGCCGGGCCGGAAAGACATTACGGGTGGCCTCCGCGAGGGAGACCACCCGTAATGTGTTGGCGCGTAACGCTTTACAGCGGAATGTTCTTGTTGTGGCTGGGCTGGGCCGGGGCCGAGGCCAGCGCGGCGGCGATGGTGGACCGGGTCTTGGCCGGGTCGATGACCTCGTCCACGACGCCGAGGGACAGGGCCCGTCCGACTCCGCCGGCGATGGTCTCGTGTTCGGCGGTGAGGCGCTCGATCAGGGCCTCACGCTCCTCTTCGGGGGCCTTCGCGATGGCCTTCTTGTGCAGGATGCCGACCGCGGCCTTGGCGCCCATCACGGCCACCTCGGACTCCGGCCAGGCGTACACGGCGGTGGCGCCCAGCGAGCGGGCGTTCATCGCGATGTAGGCGCCGCCGTAGATCTTCCGGGTCACCAGCGTGACGCGCGGGACGCGAGCCTCGGCGAAGGCGTGCAGCAGCTTCGCGCCGCGGCGCACCACGCCCTCCCATTCCATGCCGACACCGGGCAGGTAGCCGGGCACGTCGGTGACGACGACCAGCGGGATGCCGAAGGAGTTGCACAGGCGCACGAAACGCGCTGCCTTCTCGGCGGATTCGCTGGTGAGGCAGCCGCCCATGCGCAGCGGGTTGTTGGCGAGGACGCCGACCGTGCGACCGCCGAGGCGGCCCAGGCCGGTGACGATGCTGCGGGCGTAACCGCCCTGCATCTCCTCGAAGGAGGATTCGTCGTTGCCGTCCGGCGAGGGGATCTTGTCGAGCAGCTCGCGCACGACCGGCTTGACGTCGTAGGCGCGCTTGGCCGACTCCGGCAGCATCGCCTTGAGGTCCACATCGCCGTGCGCGGCGGCGGACAGGTCGAATTCGCCCTGTTCGGCGAACATCGAGACCAGGCGGCGGCCGCGGTGCATCGCGTCGTTCTCGTCGTCGGCGACGATATGGCACACACCGGACTTCTTGCCGTGGGTCTCGGGCCCACCGAGAGTGGCCATGTCGACGTTCTCGCCCGTGACCGACTTGACGACATCCGGTCCGGTGACGAAGACGCGGCCCTCGGGCGCCATGATCACGACGTCGGTCAGAGCGGGGCCGTACGCGGCGCCGCCGGCGGCGAAGCCGACCACCACCGAAATCTGGGGGACCAGGCCCGAGGCGCGCACCATGGCCTCGAAGACGGTGCCGACCGCATGCAGTGCCTCGACACCCTCGGCCAGGCGGGCGCCGCCCGAATGCCAGATGCCGACGACGGGGATCCGGGAATCGATGGCGGTATCGATCGCGTCCACGATGTGCTTGCACCCGTCGACACCCATGGCGCCGCCCATCACGGTGGCGTCGGAGCAGTACGCGACGGTGCGCACGCCGTCGACCTCGCCGATGGCGGCCAGCACGCCGGACTTGTCGCGGGGGTGGAGCGGAAGAACGGTTCCGGGATCGAAGAAGCGCTGCAACCGACCCAGCGGATCACGGGGATCGGTCGTGGCATCCGCCTGCGCGGGGGCCATGATGGTCATCGCGGTCTCTCCTCGATGGAATGTGGAGTCGCTGACGCGGCTGCGAAAGATGAAAAATCCCGGTGGGGCTTTTCGACGAGGGGATCTGCCTTGGCCGAAAAGCCCCACCGGGTTCGCTGAAGTTGTCGACAGTACGTTGTCGACGAGTCGGATCAGTACCGTCCGAAGGCCAGCGCCACGTTGTGGCCGCCGAAACCGAACGAGTTGTTGATCGCGTACTCGATGTCCTGGCGACGGGCCTCACCGTGCACGACATCCAGGTCGATCTCCGGGTCCTGGTTCTCCAGGTTCAGCGTGGGCGGAACGATGCCGTCGCGAATGCTGAGCACTGTGAGCACCGACTCGAGGGCACCCACGGCGCCGATCGAGTGGCCCAGGGCGGACTTGGGCGCGTAGACCGAGGCGTGCTTGCCCACGGCCCTGTAAATCGCGTTCGCTTCCGCGGTGTCCCCGATCGGGGTGGCGGTCGCGTGCGCGTTGATGTGCGTGATGTCGGACTTCGACAGTCCGGCGGTCTGCATGGCGCGCTCCATGGCGCGCGCCGCACCGGCACCCGTGGGATCCGGGGCGACCAGGTGGAAGCCGTCGGAAGTGATGCCGGCACCCAGCAGGCGAGCGTGGATGGTGGCCCCGCGTGCCTTGGCGTGCTCTTCGGTCTCGACGACCATCAGTGCACCGGCCTCGCCGAAGACGAAGCCGTCACGATCCTTGTCGAACGGCCGCGACGCGCCCTTGGGGTCGTCGTTGCGGGTGCTCATCGCGCGCATCATGGAGAACGCGGCGATCGGCACGTCGGAGATGTAGCCCTCGACACCGCCGGTGACGACCATGTCGGCGTCGCCCATGACGATCATCCGCCACGCGTTGGCGATGCCCTCGGATCCCGACGAACATGCCGAGACCGGGGTGACCACTCCCGCCTTGGCCCCCAGTTCGAGGCCCACGACAGCGGACGGCCCGTTCGGCATGACCATCTGAACGGCCAGCGGCGAGATCTTGCGGTAGCCGCCGTTCTTCAGCTTGTCCACCGAGTCGATGAGCGCGTCGCCGCCGCCGAGACCGGTGCCGATCGACACGGCCAGGCGCTCGGGGTCGACCTCGGGGCTGCCGGCGTTCTTCCACACCTCGCGCCCCAGCACCATCGCCAGCCGCTCGACATAGGCCATGCGGCGGATCTCGACCCGGCTGAGCAGGGTGTCCGGCGAAACCTTCAGGTGGCCGCCGATGCGAACCGGGAGGTCGTATTCCTCGATGAAGGAATCCTCGAGAACGTCGATGCCGCTCTCGCCGTTGAGGAGTCCCTTCCACGTCGCATCGACGTCACCCGCGATCGACGTGGTCGCCGCCATGCTGGTGACGACGACGTTCGGGAAGTTCCCGTTCAAAGTGGAAGGAGTGGTCACGGTGTCGGCCTTACTGGGCGTCGAACTTGGCCTTGAGCTCAGCGGCCGCGTCGGAGTTCTCGGCCTCGAGCTTCTGGATGTAGGAGACGGCGTCACCCACGGTCTTGAGGCTGGCAAGATCCTCGTCGGGGATCTTCACGCCGTACTTGTCCTCGGTCTGCACGGCGATCTCGACCATCGACAGCGAGTCGATGTCCAGGTCATCGACGAAAGACTTCTCGATCGTCACCTCGGAGGGCTCGATGCCGGTCACCTCTTCGATGATCTTGCCGAGCTCTTCGACGATCTGTTCCTGGGTCAGAGCGGCCACTTGGTGGCTCCCTTCTTGTTCTTTCGTTGGTCCGACGTGAATCGGAGGTCCCGATTATTTCTTCGGTACGAGGTGGACGAATGTTTCGTCCTGCTCGCTCACGGTCGCGTCACTGCGAGCCGCGAGGAAAGCTAGCCGGTTGCCGAGAGCTCGACAAACGCGGGGATGTTCTCGGGGGTCTTCAGCGCCAGATTCGGGGTGCCCTTGAGCTCCCGCTTGGCGATGCCGACCAGGGTTCCGGCCGGCGGCAACTCGGCCACCGCGGAAACCCCTGCCGCGCGAACGGTTTCGGTGCACAGATCCCACCGGACGGGCCGGGTCACCTGTGCCGCCAGCTTCTCGATGGCGTCTTTGCCCGAGTCGACCGGCTTACCGTCGTAGTTCGACAGCAGGGTACGGGTCGGCTCACCGGGGACCATCTGGGAGATGGCTTCGGCCACGGCGTCCTGGGCGGGTGCCATGAACGCGGTGTGGAAGGCCCCGGCGACGGGCAGCGCGCGAATCCGCGCCTTTTCCGGCGGGTTCGCGGCCAGTTCCGCCAGCGCATCCAGCCGGCCTGCCGCCACGATCTGGCCGACCGCGTTGCGGTTGGCCGGTACCAGGTCGAGTTCGGCGAGCCGGTCGAGCACGGCGGCTTCGTCGCCACCGAGCACAGCGGACATGCCGGTCGGAACCAGCGCACACGCCTTGGCCATCTCCGCACCGCGAATCGCGGCCAGTTTCACCGCGTCGTCGGGAGAGACGACACCGGCGACGGCTGCGGCGGCGAGCTCGCCGACCGAATGTCCGGCGACGATGGTATCCGCCGGGACCGCTTCGTGCGGAATCTCGGCGAAAGCCAGCAGCGCGGCGGCGACGACCAGCGGCTGGGTCACCGCGGTATCGGTGATCTCCTCCGCGGTGGCGGTGGTGCCGAGGCGGAGCAGATCCAGGCCGGAGGCCTTGGACCACAGTTCGAGGCGGTCACGCGCGCCGGGAAGATCGAGCCATGGCGCGAGCATGCCGGGTGTCTGAGAGCCCTGTCCAGGGGCGAACAACGCGATCACGCCTCTAACAAAACACTGTGAGGGGGGTCCGTGGAGATGTCGGCGCCGATGATGTTTGAGCGACGCTTTTGTGTGGACCCCACAAAACGGCACGTGGGTCGAGGCGATCGACAGCGCCCCGATGTCCGTTACAGGCGATCTTCGTAGAAAGTTGCCTGCGAGTCTTCTGAGGCAGGTGTAGACGATTCGTTACGCATTCGTGTCAAACGACCCACTGTTGCCGCGATTCGGAGCACATAGGCGTCACGAGGATTCATCGGATCCCGGCCGGTGACCTCGGCGATGCGCTTGAGCCGATAGCGGACCGTATTTGGATGAACGAACAGCTGCCGGGCGCAAGTCTCGACCGCTCCACCGCAATCGAGGTAGGCGTCGAGAGTGTCCGACAAGGCCGACCCGGCGGCGGCCAACGGTAGCACAAGATACTCGTTGAGAGCGTCGACCGCAGCCCGATCGCCGAGCAGGGCTCGCTCGGGCAGAAGTTCGGAGGCGTGCACCGGCCGCGGCGCCGCCCGCCAGCCCACCACGGCCTCCATTCCGGCCATCGCCTCCACCGCGCTGACGTGCGCCGCCGACAGCGTGCGCATGGTCGGGCCGATCACCACGGGCCCCTCGGAGAACGCCTCGGCGAGCAGATCCATAAGGAACGGCGAGGGGTAGCCGGTATCGCCGAGATTGCCGCTGACCACCATCACCAGCCGCGAACCCTGCACCACCGCGAGCGCCGCGCGGCCGTGCCGGGCGGCGACGACGTGCACCGAACTCACCACGGCCACTTGATCTTTCGGTGGTGTGCCGACCAGCACCGTCGCGGCGGCGGTGGCATCCCAGTTCAATGTGGCGGCGCGCGAGAGCATTTCGGCGCCGGTGTCACCACGCACCACGGCGTCGACCACCAGCGCCTCCAGGCGGGTGTCCCAGGCGCCGCGGGATTCGGCAGCGGAGGCGTAGACCGACGCCGCGGCGAAACCGAGTTCGCGGCCGTAGCGCAGCACCGCCTCGGTGAGTGCCACCAGCTGGCGGTCGTTGCGGGCCAGCGCCGGCAGCCACTGCTCGAAGAACTCCATCGCGACCCGGACCATGTCGACGGTCTGCCGCAAGGTCAGCCGGCGGGCCAGGTCCTGCGGAATCACCTGGAACGCGTCGAGGCTGAAACGGATATCGCTTTCCGGATCCTGCAACCACTCCAGGAAATTGACCACCGCGGTCTGCACCAGCATCTGCACGCCCGCGCGCTGGGCGGCATCCAGATCGCCGAAGAACGGTAGCCGGTCCTCCATCGAGGCGATCGCCTCGGTGGACAGCCGCCCGGAGAACTGCTTCACCCGTTTCAGCAGGGTGTCCGGCAGCGGATCGCGGGTTTGCCGATTGGGGGACAGCGCCCCGGTCGGCAGATAGACCTCGTGCTCGGACGACCCCTCGGAAACCCGGCGAGGCCGCGGCGGTTTACGTTCCACTGTTCAATATTCCGTCATCGCGCTGTCGGTCTCCGCAACCCCCCGGTAGGGGCGCGATTCGCGCCCCTACCGGAACGGTCACGCGAGCTGTTCTTCGCTGCTCATCGATTTCGGCGCGGCGTCGACGTCGTCGATGCGGTAGCGGGTTGCGGCCTGCGCGACCACCGACGGATCGACCCCGCCGGTGCGTCCCAGGGCCTCCAGCGCCGCCAGCGCGATGGATTGGGCGTCGACGTTGAACACCCGCCGCGCCGCCTGCCGGGTGTCGGAGAACCCGAATCCGTCGGTGCCCAGCGTGGTGTAGTCACCGGGGACCCATTTGCGGATCTGGTCCGGCACCGCGCGCATCCAGTCCGAGGCCGCCACGAACGGCCCCTGCGCCTGCGACAGCACTCGCGTGATGTACGGCGCGTCGGTTCCGGCATCCGGATGCCGCAGCGTGTGGATCTCCTTGGCCAGCGCCTCCCGGCGCAGCTCGCTCCACGAGGTCACCGACCACACGTCCGCCTGCACACCCCAGTCCTCGGCCAGCAGTTCCTGCGCGCGCAGGCCGTCGGGCAGCGTCACACCCGCGACCAGGATCTGGGCGCGCACGTCACCACCGCGGCGAGCCGCGTCATCGTTACTGCCGCCCCGCCGATAAAGGTAGATGCCCTTCAGCAGGCCCTCGACGTCGAGGTCGTCCGGCTCGGCCGGCTGCTGATACGGCTCGTTGTAGAGGGTGATGTAGTAGAAGACGTTCTCGCCGCCGAAGACGTCGTCCTTCATCACCGGATGGGTCCCGGGCATCTCGGAGGCGAGGGTTCCGCCCGGACCGAGCTGCGCTCGCCCGCCCCCGTACATCCGTCGCAGGCCGTCGCGCACGATGTGGGCGATCTCGAAGGCGAACGCCGGATCGTAGGCGACGACCGCCGGATTGGTGGAGGCCAGCAGCAGCGAATGGCCGTCGTTGTGCTGCAACCCCTCACCGGTCAGCGTGGTGCGCCCGGCGGTCGCGCCGAGTACGAAGCCGCGGGCCAGCTGGTCGGCGGCCGCCCACAGGCCGTCGCCGGTGCGCTGGAACCCGAACATCGAATAGAAGATGTAGAGCGGGATCATCGGCTCGCCGTGGGTGGCGTACGACGTGCCGGCCGCGGTGAACGATGCGGTCGATCCGGCCTCGTTGATGCCCTCGTGCAGAATCTGGCCCACTTGACTTTCCTTGTAGGCCAGCATCAATTCCGCGTCGACGGAGGTGTACAACTGCCCGTTGCGGTTGTAGATCTTCAACGACGGGAACCACGAGTCCATACCGAAGGTGCGGGCCTCGTCCGGGATGATCGGCACGATGCGCTTGCCGATCTCCTTGTCGCGCAACAGTTCCTTCATCAGCCGCACGAACGCCATGGTGGTCGCGACGTTCTGCTTGCCCGAACCCTTGCGCACCGAGGCGTAGGGCGCGTCGCCGGGCAGCTGCAAAGGCTTTGCCGCCGAACGCCGTTCGGGCAGGAAGCCACCCAGGGCGCGGCGGCGGTCCAGCATGTAGCCGATCTCGTGCGAATCCATGCCCGGGTGGTAGTACGGGGGCAGATATGGATCGGCCTCGAGCTGGGCGTCGGTGATCGGAATGCGCTGCACGTCGCGGAACGCCTTCAGATCGTCGAGCGTCATCTTCTTCATCTGGTGCGTCGCGTTGCGCGCCTCGAAGTGCTTGCCCAGGCCGTAACCCTTGATGGTCTTGGCCAGGATCACCGTCGGCTTGCCCTGATGCGCCAGCGCCGCGGCGTAGGCCGCGTAGATCTTGCGGTAGTCGTGGCCACCGCGCTTGAGGTTCCAGACCTGCTGATCGGTCAGATCCTTGACCAGATCCTTGGTGCGCGGATCGCGGCCGAAGAAGTGCTCGCGCACGTAGGCGCCGTCGTTGGCCTTGTAGGTCTGGTAGTCGCCGTCCGGGGTGGAGTTCATCAGGTTGACCAGCGCGCCGTCGCGGTCGGCGCCCAGCAGCGCGTCCCACTCCCGGCCCCAGATCACCTTGATGACGTTCCAGCCGGCGCCGCGGAAGAACGACTCCAGCTCCTGGATGATCTTGCCGTTACCGCGGACCGGGCCGTCGAGCCGCTGCAGGTTGCAGTTGATGACGAAGGTCAGATTGTCCAGACCCTCCAGCGCCGCCACATGGGCCAGGCCGCGCGATTCCGCCTCGTCCATCTCGCCGTCGCCGAGGAAGGCCCACACGTGCTGATCGGAGGTGTCCTTGATCCCGCGATCGTGCAGGTAATGGTTGAAGCGCGCCTGGTAGATGGCGTTCATCGGGCCCAAGCCCATGGAGACCGTGGGGAATTCCCAGAAATCGGGCATCAGTCGCGGGTGCGGATACGACGACAGCCCGTGGCCCGGACCGCCGTGGCTGTATTCCTGGCGGAACCCGTCGAGCTGATCCTCGGTCAGCCGGCCCTCGAGGAAGGCGCGGGCGTAGATGCCGGGGGAGGCGTGGCCCTGGATGAAGATCTGGTCGCCGCCGCCGGGATGGTTCTTGCCACGGAAGAAGTGGTTGAAGCCGACCTCGTACAGCGCCGCGGACGACGCGTAGGTCGAAATATGGCCGCCCACACCGATTCCCGGCCGTTGCGCGCGATGCACCATGACCGCGGCGTTCCAGCGGATCCAGGCGCGGTAGCGGCGCTCGACCTCTTCGTCGCCGGGGAACCACGGCTCGTTCTCGGTGGGGATGGTGTTGACGTAATCGGTGGAGGTCAACGACGGGATGGTGACGTGACGTTCACCGGCGCGCTCCAGCAGGCGCAGCATCAGATAGCGTGCGCGGCCGGGGCCCTCGCGCTCGAGCATCTCGTCGAAGGAGTCGAGCCACTCGCTCGTCTCCTCCGGGTCGATGTCCGGTAGATATGACGCCACCCCCTCGCGGATCACACGCACACGCGCACCGGCCGGGCGGGCGGGCGCCGACTGGTGGTCGGCGGAACCGTTGGCGCTCGTCGGCTCGGGGTCGGATGCAGAACTTGACGAAATCGGGTGCATCAGGTCGGTCAAAATCAATGCTCCTCGTACAGGGGGTGGACAAGCTGATGGCTCTAACCCCGGGCAGCACCGCTGGTGTGCGGGCCGTCCGTCGCTCACGGTTTGGGGCGCACCTCACATCCTTGTCGATGATGCGTCCCAGGTCATCATGTCAGCCGTAAATCCAGTACCGTTCGCTAGGCTGTGACGCTCGTTGCAGCGAACTCGCCACAAGACATTCTTTCGACTGCTCGAGAAGCGGGGAGGACGATGAAACTGCTGAACCCACGTGGGTTCGGACTGACGTGCGCGACCTTGGCGGTCGGCACCGGACTCGTGGTGGCAGGATGCTCTACCGCTGTCCACGGTACCGCGACCGTGAACCAGGCGGACGCGGCCGCGTTCCGGACCGAGATGGCAGCGTCCTCGGCCGCGGCCACCTCGTCGAAAAAGGCTGCCGCGCAGACGAAAGCCGTCGCCGACAACTGCACACCGTTCCGTGACACCACCGGTGCCGCGGTGACGAAGTACAACGACTTCGTCGACGCGCACGATGCGAACGCCCCCGACCAGGACGCCAAGCGCGATTCCGCCGCGCAGACCCTCGAGGACGCCGCGCGGACCGTGGAGGGGCGGGTCACCGCCGCCGGCGACGCGTTACCCCCGGATCTCGCGCAGAAGCTCACCGAATACGTGAACGCCGCCCGCGGTCTGGCCGGCGAATCCCGCAAGATGACCTACACCGCACCGGTCGGCACGCTCAACGACGCGAGTAAGCGAGTCAACGACGCGCTGAACGCGGTGCGGACCGCATGCCCGGCGCGATAGCCGGGAAACGGATGTCCCGGGGCCGCTCAGGGCGTTGCGAACCGCCTCTGCGGGCTTCGCCCCGGGGCATGCATCCGCGACATTTCGGAGGCTATTTGGGCGGATCGGCTTGCGTTGCGGCCGATAACCATGTTCGCTTGCAACTATCTGTTGTCGGGAGTTGAGGAGGACACCACCGTGGTCGCCGCGGCGGACGCGCAGAACTACGCTCAGAAGCTTGGCATTGCCCACGGCATGGCGGTTCAGGAGTTGGGCTGGGACGAGGACACCGCAGACGAGTTGAGGGCGTCTGTCGAGGACGCGATCGGCTCCGAGCTACTCGACGAGGACACCGACGAGGTGATCGACGTCGTACTGCTGTGGTGGCGCGACGGAGACGGGGACCTGGTCGACGAGCTGATGGATGCCATCGGTCCGCTCGCCGAGGACGGTGTCGTGTGGGTACTCACCCCCAAGACCGGTCAGCCCGGCCATGTCGACCCCAGCGAGATCGCCGAATCCGCCCCCACCGCGGGGTTGACGTCGACCACACCGGTCAGCCTCGGCACCTGGACCGGCACCAAGCTGATGCAGCCCAAGACGCCCTCGAAGCAGCGCTGATCCACCGCGTGACTATTGTTTCGCACGGGCGGCCGCCGAGTACCGGAACAGCCCGCCGTCGAAGACAGGAGGACTGCGCATGCCGCTCGAAGTGGGAACGGCCGCACCGGATTTCACGCTGAAGGATCAGAACAACCAGGATGTGAGCCTCGCCGATTACCGGGGCCACAAGAATGTCCTGATCGTCTTCTATCCGCTGGCTTTCACCGGCATCTGCCAGGGTGAGCTGTGCAAGGTGCGCGACGAACTGCCGAAGTTCCAGAACGACAACGCCGAGATCCTCGCCATCTCCGTCGGACCCCCGCCCACCCACAAGATCTGGGCGGCCGAGCAGGGCTACACCTTCCCGCTGCTGTCGGATTTCTGGCCGCACGGCGCCGTCACCCAGGCCTACGGTGTCTTCAACGACAAAACCGGCTTCCCCAACCGCGGCACCTTCGTCGTGGACAAGGACGGAATCATCCGCTTCGCCGAGATGAACGGCCCCGGAGAGCCCCGTGACCAGGCGGCTTGGGAGAAAGCGCTCACTGCACTAGATTCATGAACCGCCGCGCACGGTCCCGGACAACCGGCCCCGCGCAGCACACCATCTTCACCGCCGCCCGGCCGGTGAAGTCCGGGCGTATAGCTCAGTGGTAGAGCACTGGTTTTACACACCAGCGGTCGGGGGTTCGAACCCCTCTGCGCCCACTCTGTCTGTGCAGGTCAGAAGGCCTGCAATGTGCCCCACGTCGAATCCGTGGGGTTCGCGGCTCGACACGTCGGTCTCCGAAAAATAGGTATCCGCACAGGTAGTTCTACCGTCGCGATGGTGCTCGCCGGCGACGAACCTGGAGTTCGTATCTATCGGTCACGTTGCGGAGGATTCGATGTCTGCACCCGAGCTTCGGCACAGGTCCCATGCCGGCACCACGGAAGAGATCTTGATGATCCGGCGATGCGCGAAGTGTGACAAGTTGTTCGCGCCGCTCACGGCGGGGTGTTCCTCGTGTGCGTCGGATGACCTGGAACGGGTGCCGTCGTCGGGTGTGGGTTCGATCGTGTCGTGGCGGGTGGTGGACCGTGCCGGTGCTGGTGGTGCGTCGTCGACGGTCGCGATCGTCGAACTCGACGAGGGGCCGTGGGTCTACACGTCGCTGGAGGGGGAGGTGCCGCTGCTGTCGGATCGGCCGGTGCGGGTGCATTTCCAGCCGCGTCCGCGAGACGACAGATTTCCGGTCTTCGTGGTGTGCGCCGATCGCCGGCACCGGCAGTGCCGGCGCGAATCGGTGACTACCGCCGCCTCCGACAGAGGAGCCCACGCGCCCCGGTGAACCGCGTTTTGCGCAGTGCTATGGCCGGGGGGATCAGGTCGCAGCGCTCGGAACCAGGCCCACCAGCCCTCCGTCGACGAGCAGATCCTGTCCGGTGATGTACGACGCCTCGGACGAGGCCAGGAAGGCCACAGTGGCGGCGACGTCCTCGGCGGACCCGATCCGGCCGGCGACGATATCGCCGGCCACAGCGCTCTGCACGGCCTCGGGAAGCTCGGCCCGCAGCGCGGGGGTGTCGATATATCCCGGGCTCACCGAGTTGACCCGAATTCCCTTGGCGCCCAACTCGGCAGCGAACGTGCGTGCCAGATTGTGCGCCGCGGCCTTGGTCGCCGAATACAGCGAGCCGAACGGCATGCCGCGGTGTAGTGCCCACGAGGCGTTGATCACGACGGCCGCGTCGGGGGCCAGCAGCGGAATCGCCTTCTGCACGGTGAAGAACACCCCTTTGAGGTTGACGCCGATCACCCGGTCGAAATCGGCCTCGGTCACCGCATCGGTCGGCGGAAAGAATCCGATGCCCGCATTCACGAAAAGCACGTCCAATCGGCCGTACCCGTTCCGGACGGTCTCGAAGACGGCATCGATGGCGGCGAGGTCGGCCGTGTCGCCGGCGATCGCGAGCGCCTCCGGCCCGAGTTCATCGGCGGTCGCGGCCAGCCGGCCCGGGTCGCGGCCGGTGACGATCACCCGCGCGCCCTCGTCGCGCAACCGCCGCGCGGTGGCCAGTCCCATACCGCTCGTCCCGCCCGTGACCAGTGCGATCTTGCCGTCGAATCTGTTGTGTGCCATGGGAAGAAGCCTGCCGAGGGCCGGACTCGACAACCAGTGCGAGATCAACGTGGGATAACCACCACCAGGCTATGCGGGTGCGGCCGTTTGATCCCGCGTCAGCAGGCTCAGCCGCTGCTCGGTCCCGGTGCCCGGCCGGGGGTTGTACAGCACCAGATGCCAATCGGGATGGTCCGCGACGATCAACGTGGTGGTGTCGAAGAACAGCTCGCCCGCCGCCGGATGGCGCACCGCGTGCACCGCCTGCGTCGGGGCGCCCACCTCCTGCCGGGCCCACAGTTCGGCGAATTCCGCGCTGATCGTGGAGAGTTCGGTGATCACCCTGTCGAATTCGGGATCGTTCAGCGCCGCATCCGCGCGATAGGCGGCGACGACCGCCGGTGCGGCGGCGGCCCAGTGCAGGTGCATTTCCCGGTAGCTCGCGTTGGTGAAAAACGAGACGAGACAGTTGTAGTCGTCGCAGTCGTAGCCGAAGGCCATCCGTGCCCCGTCGTTGACGGCCAGGATGTTCCAGTACCGGTCACGCAGCACCGCGGGCCGCGGTGACCACACCGTGAGCAGATGCCGCAGTTCCGCGGTGACCTGTGCATCCCGATCCCGCACGGCCCGAGGCGGATTCATCCCTGCCAGCCGATACACGTGGGCCCGCTCCCACTCGGTCAATCGCAGTGCGCTCGCGATCGCGTCCAGCACTTCGGTCGACACCTTGATATCGCGCCCCTGCTCGAGCCACGTGTACCAGGACACTCCGACCCCCGCGAGCTGTGCGACCTCTTCGCGCCGCAGGCCCGGCGTGCGACGTCGTCCGGTCGCCACCAGCCCGACCTCGGCGGGGTCGAGCCGTTCGCGGCGACTGCGGAGGAATTCGCGCAGCTGTTCTCTACGCCGCGCCGAGTCACTGGTCATGCAAAACAGTAACAATGCGCGCCGACTCGGCCTCGCCATCGCGCCGATCACCGGGTTGCCGAGGACGTGTTCGCACGTGTAGGCCCGAACAGGGAAATCCGGCGAGCGGTCGACTCACGCATCCCCGCGACCGGCGGCGGAAACCGCGGGCGTAGCTCCTGGGCTGCGCAGGTCGATGTTTCGCATCGTGACCAACGCTGTCGCACAGAGGGTTTCGGCACCCTGGTCGACACCGTAGACCTCGGCCGCCGCGACGGTGAGCGCCTTGCCGGGCTTCACGACCCGCCCGCGGGCCACCAGATACTCACCTCGCGCCGGAGACAGAAGTTTGACGGTGTAGTCGACCGTCATGTTCACCCAGCCGGCCGGTAACAGCGTCCCCGCCGCGGAACCACCGGCGAAGTCCGCCAGCGACCCGATCACGCCGCCCTGAAAGTTGCCGTTGTGCTCGGTCAACTCCGTGCGATAGGGCTGCACGATCTCGACCTCGCCCCGTTCGACGCGGCGGAACGAGAACCCCAGATGTCGCGCCGCGGGCATGCCGAGGACGACGGCCTCTACGATCTGCGCGAACTCCGGATTCTCCGCCTGCTGCCCGCTCATCACCCGGCTCCTCTCGGGGTGCTCGACGCTCCACCGCCGAATCCGGGAAGCCGAGGTGCACCACAACTGGACTGATTGCCATTTAATCTGAACTTGACGTCAACTTCAAGTTCTGGCTCAACGGCGATTCGGCGTGGGGGAGCCTCCGCCGCCTGCCCACGCCGCACCGGCCTCACATCACGATGCGCAGTGGGTGTTCGATCAGCTCCTTCAGTTGGGCGAGGAATTGGGCGGCGACGGCTCCGTCGATGGCGCGGTGGTCGGCGGACATGGTGACGCGCACGATCTTTCGGCTCACGACTTCGTCGCCGTCGAGGCGGAGTTCGTCGGTGGCGGCGCCGATGGCGAGGATGGCGGCTTCGGGCGGGTTGATGACGGCGGTGAAGTGTTCGATGCCGTACATGCCGAGGTTGGAGATGGTGAAGGTGCCGCCGGTCATTTCCTCGGCGCGGAGTTTGCGGTCGCGGGCGCGTTCGGCTTTGTCGCGGGTTTCGGCGGCGATGGCCGAGACGGGTTTGCGGTCGGCGTCGCGGATGACGGGGACGAGCAGGCCGGCGGGGGTGGCGACGGCGACGCCGAGGTGGATGCCGTGGTGGCGGCGCAGGGTGTCGCCGGCGAAGGAGACGTTGACGGCGGGGTTGGCGCGTAGTGCGGTGGCGACGGCTTTGACCAGCAGATCGTTGACGCTGACCTTGCCGGCCCCGGTGTCGGCGAGTGACTCGTTGATCCGGGCGCGGAAGGCCAGGAGTTCGGTGACGTCGACGGCGCTGGTCAGATAGATGTGTGGCGCCTGCTGTTTGCTCTCGGTGAGGCGGGTGGCGGAGACGCGTTGGATGGTGGTCAGGGGGATCTCGTCGTAGTCGCCGGAGGCCGAGATGCCGGGGGTGCCCGGTTCCGAGGTTTCCGATGCGGCGACAGCGTGCACGTCGTCGGAAGTGCCTGCCGCATGCGCATTTTCGACATCGAGTCGGGTGATGCGTCCGCCGGGGCCGGTCCCGGTGACGGTCGCGATGTCGACACCGAGTTCCTGCGCGATCTTGCGCGCCAGCGGTGAGGATTTGCGGCGGACGGTATCTGCGGCGGAGGACGCAACAGACCCCGCTGGCGCCGCGTCGGCAGGGGACGGGCCGGGCTGTGGCGCGGTCTGCCGTCGTTTCGATGCGATGTCGGCCGGTTCCGGCTGCTGCTCGATGCTCTGCCGTGCCGATGCGGGCTGGGTCTGCGGAACAGGCGCCGATGACGGTGCGGGTGCGGCGGCGGTCCCGCTGCCGTCGCCGAGAATGGCGATGGGCTCGCCGATCGGAACCCGCGTTCCGGGTGCGGCGATGATGTGTTCGAGGACGCCGTCGTCGTAGGCCTCGAGTTCCATCAGGGCTTTGTCGGTCTCGATTTCGGCGAGCACTTCGCCGCGGGTGACGGTGTCACCGACCTGTTTGAGCCAGTTGGCGACGACGCCGTCTTCCATGGTGTCGGAGAGGCGGGGCATGGTGATTTCGGACAACGGTCTTTCCTCTCAGCGTCGCTTGCTCACGGCCGCAAGGGTTTCGACGGCGGCGGTGTAGAGCGATTCGACGGACGGCAGGGCCAGCTTCTCCAGCGGCTTGGCGTAGGGGAGCGGCACTTCGGCCATGGCGACGCGGCGCACGGGAGCGTCGAGATAGTCGAAGGCGCCGTCGGAGATCGATGCCGCGATTTCGGCGCCGATGCCGTAGGTGAGCCAGTCGTCCTCACCGATGACCGCGCAGCCGGTCTTGCGGACCGAGCGGACGAGGGTGTCGCGGTCGAGCGGGCGCAGGCTACGCAGGTCGATCACCTCGGCGGAGATGCCCTCGGCGGCAAGTTCGTCCGCGACCTGGGTGCAGACGGTGGCCATGCGGGAGTAGCCGATGAGGGTGATGTCGGTGCCTTCGCGGGTGACGGCGGCCTTGCCGATCTGTGCGGGCGGAAGGTCCTGCGGTACTTCGCCTTTGGTGTTGTAGAGCGACAGGTTCTCGAGGAACAGCACCGGGTCGTCGTCATCGATCGCGGCCTTGAGCAGGGCGCGGGCGTCCGCGGGTGTGCTGGGTGCCACGACCTTGAGGCCGGGAACGAACGCGTAGTAGAGCTCGATGTTCTGGGAATGGGTGGCGCCGAGTTGTTGTCCGCCGCCGCCGGGGGTGCGGATGACCATCGGCACGCTGGTCTGCCCACCGAACATGCCGTAGATCTTGGCGGCGTGATTGTCGATCTGGTCGAGGGCGAGCAGGGAGAAGTTGATCGTCATGATCTCGACGATCGGGCGCAGGCCGAGCATGGCGGCGCCGATGGCCGCGCCGACGAATCCTTCCTCGGCGATGGGAGTGTCGCGGACGCGCTGCTCGCCGAATTCGTTCAGCAGTCCGGCGGTGATCTTGTAGGAGCCTTCGAAGACGCCGATCTCCTCGCCGATCAGGAAGATGTCGTCGTCGCGGCGCATTTCCTCGCGCAGGGTTTCGCGCAGCGCTTCGCGGTAGGTCATGACAGGCACGGGGCGGTCCTCAGGCGGTGAAGAGCGGGTCGGCGGGCAGGCGGCGGGAATCGCCGGGCACCGGGGTGGCGTAGGTGTAGTCGAACAGGCTCGACGGCTGCGGGTGCGGGCTGGTGTCGGCGAACTCGACGGCGGCGGCGACCTCGGCGAGGACCTCCGCGTCCAGGGCAACGGCCGAATCGTCGTTCAGCGCACCGGCTTTCAGTAGCGCGGTCTTCCAGATCTCGATGGGGTCGTGGGATCGTGCGGCCGTCACGGTTTCCTCGGTGCGGTATTTCGCGGGGTCGACCACCGAGTGGCCTTTCAGCCGGTGGCTGACCGCCTCCAGCAGTGCCGGCCGGCCGTCGCGGCGTGCGGTGTCGATGAGATCCCTGGCGGTGTCGCGGACGGCGAGGACGTCGGTGCCGTCGACGCGTTCACCGCGCATGCGATAGGCGGCGGCGCGTTTCCACAGATCGGGTTCGGCGGAGGACTTCTCCACTGTGGTGCCCATGCCGGTCTGGTTGTTGACCACCAGGAAGACGATCGGCAGATTCCACAGTGCGGCGAGGTTGAGCGATTCGTGGAAGGCGCCGATATTCGTTGTGCCCTCACCCATTTGGCAGACGACGACATCGTCGCCGCCGCGGTAGTCGATCGCCAGTGCGGCGCCGACGGCGAGGGGTACCTGGCCGCCGACGATGGCGTAGCCGCCGAGCAGCCGAGTCTCGGTGTCGTACATGTGCATCGATCCGCCCCACCCTTTGGAGGTGCCGGTGGAGCGGCCGTACAGCTCGGCCATGACCCGGCCGGGCGCGATGCCCTTGGCGAGGGCGTAGCCGTGTTCGCGGTAGTTGGTGAACAGGTAGTCGGTGGGGCGCATCGCCGCGCCGAGGCCGACCACGGTGGCCTCCTCACCGAGGTTGAGGTGGCAGTAGCCGCCGATCCGGGCCTGCTGATAGCTCTGTGCGGTGCGCTCCTCGAACCGGCGCACGAACAGCATGTCGCGATACAGCTTTCGCAGCGTATCGGGATGCTCGGCCGCCACACGGGACTCGAATGATGCTGTCTGCGTGGCGGTTCGATCGGCCGGCAGAGAATCGCTCGCTGCGGATCGAGCTTGCTCCGGCGCGGTCGACACGGCCGGTCGCTTCGGTGCGCGGCGGGCCGAGGTGCGGGTGGCCTGCTGCGGGGTTGTGGTGGTCACGGTGGTGCTCCTCAACGTGAACGCGGCGCGGTGTGTATCGGCAGGCCGAGCCCGGTCAGGGCTGTTTCCATACCGATCTCGCCGAGGGTGGGGTGGGCGTGGATGGTGTCGGCGAGTTCGTCGAGTGTCGCTTCGAGCGAGATCGCCAGTGCGCCTTCGGCGATCAGGTCACTGGCCGAGGGCCCGATGATGTGCACGCCGAGTACTTCCCGATGGCGTGCCCCGGCCACGATCTTGCAGAAGCCCTCGGTCTCGCCGAGCGCCTTGGCTCGTCCGAGTGCGGCGAACGGGAATTTCGCGGTGATCACCTCGTGGCCGCCGGCGCGCGCCGCCTCCTCGGTCAGGCCGACGCTCGCGATCTCCGGATGGGTGAACGTCGCCGCGGGGATCACGGTGTAGTCGATGCGGGCGTCGTGTCCGGCGATCACGTCGGCGGCGGTGAGGCCCTGATGGGACGCCACGTGCGCCAGCAGGGCTCTGCCGGTGACATCGCCGATGGCGTAGACATGCTCGGCGGTGGTCCGCAGCCGGCCGTCGACGGTGATGAATCCCCGTGCGTCGGTGTCGATTCCGGCGTACTTCAGGTCGAGATCGGCGGTGTTGGGACGACGGCCCACGCCGACGAGCACGACGTCGGCCTGGATTTTCCGAGTCGTCGCGCCGTCGACGTCGACCGTCAGCGCCTCGCCACTCTGCTCGATGCCGGTGACGGTGCATCCGGTCAGCACGCTGACGCCGCGTTTGGTGAACGCACGGCCCAGTGCGGCGCCGATCTCCTTGTCCTCCGACGGGACCAGGCGATCCTGCATCTCCACGATCGTCACGTCCGCGCCGAAGGTGGCGAACAGCCCCGCCCATTCGGCGCCGACCGCGCTGCCGCCGATGACGACGAGCCGCTCGGGCACCTCGGACAATCCGAACGCGCCGTCGGAGGTGATCACGCCCGGCAACTCGGCGCCCGGAACGGGCAGGTGCGCAGGCACGGACCCGGTAGCGACGATCACGTCGGTGGCCGTCACCGTGCGGCTCGCGGTGCCGGCCGGGGCGGCGCCGTAGCGGGGCCCGTCGGCGAAGACCGGCGAGGGACCGGGCTCGAATATCTCCACGGTGGTCGGTCCCGTGAAGCGGGCATGGCCCTCGATCACGGTGACGCCGTTGGCCTTCAGTAGCCCCGCCACGCCGCCGGTCAGCTCCGCGACGATGCCGTCCTTGCGCCGGCGGACGGCGGCGAAGTCGAAGCGAACGTTGTCGGCGTTGACCCCGAAATCGGCTGCTGTGCTGAGTGTTTCGAATACCTCCGCCGAGCGCAGCATGGCCTTGGTGGGTATGCACCCCCAGTTCAGGCACACCCCGCCGGGGCGTTCCTTTTCCACCACGGCGACGTGCAGGCCGCGCTGGGCGGCGCGGATCGCCGCGACATACCCGCCCGGCCCGCCGCCGATGATCAAGAGATCGAATTCCGGCACTTGTGGTGCTCCTCGTCCTGAATCGTTTGACCCGAATCCGGTTGCGGTGTGGGTCATCAGGTGTGGAGTCTTATCCGTGCGCCGACGCCCGACAATTCCCGGCAAGCCCAGGAATTGCGGCTCGGGATTGGGCGCTGCGCCCAATTCCGCTCGCGGCTGCTCGGCGCCGAGGGCTCAGCCGGCCGGGCGTTCGAGCAGTTCGCGGGCGGTGAGCGCGAGGGAGAGTTCGAGTTGGTGGCGGGGGCCCTCCAGCGGGCGCCCGAGCAGTGTCGTCGCGCGCTGAAGCCGGTTGATGACCGTGTTGCGGTGGCAGTGCAGCAGCGGTGCGGCATGGGCTGCCGAGCAGTTCTGGGCCAGCCACACCGTCAGCGTGTGCAGCAGGATGTCGCGCTCCTTCGCGGGCAACGCCAGGATCGGTCCCAGTGATCGCTGCACCAATCGCTGCGCCAGATCGGGCGCGCGCACCAGCAGGGCTTCCGGGTAGTTATCGTCCAGCCGGGTGAGGGTGGCGTCGCGAGCTCGCGGCGCGGTATCCAGTGCGAGCGTGGCGAGTGCGTGGGCGACGTCGATCTCGGCCAACCCCTCGACCGCCGGAGAAAGGCCCGCGCGTCCGAGAACCAGCGGTTCCAGCACCTCCGCCGCCTGCTGCGGGGAATGCTGTTCGAGTGCGACGATGCCGACCGTGTGATCGCCGCGATCGTGGCGGACCGAGCGAATCCCCATGGCCGCCAACGCGCTTTCGGTCCCCGGCCGCAGCGGCTGCGGTTCACCGCGAGCCACGAGCACCAGGTAGTCGCCGCCGGCGGGGATGTCGAGTTCGCGTGCCGCGTGCGCGGCGAAGACGGCATCGCGGCCGCGCCCGGAGAGGACGTCTTCGATCAGAGCGTGGCGGCGGCGTTCGTCGCGTCGAACGCGATCGAGTTCGGCACCGCGATAGGAGGTCACCAGCGCCGAGGACATCCCGTCGACCACCGCCCACATGGCAGTCCCGATTTCGCGGAAATCGGCAGGTGACATCGCTCCGCCGCGATCCATCAGGGCTTCCCACACGATGCGCCCGCCCAGGCGGAAGGTGCGCTGCATGGCCTCGAGCGGAACGCCCTGCGCGGCGCGCTGCCGGCCGATCGCGGCGGCCACATCGTCTCGTTCGGCGCCGGCCCCTTTCGCCGCGAGCAGTTCCAGCACCCGTGTCAGGAACCGCCGGCATCCGTCCCGCAGATCCGCTCGGCTCACCGCCGAATAGTCCGTCCACTCCGGATCGTCGGTGAACACGGCCGCCATGAGCCGGGCGGTGAGCTGGTCGATGTCGCTCCCGCACGCCCTCGCCAACTCCGCGGAGTCGGGCAGGGGTTCCGGGGTTGCTACGGGCGCCACGTCGGTCACAGTACGTCCAGCGTGGGCGCGCAGACGCAACCGGCCGGTCGCCCGATGGCCTCGACCTGCGCACTGTTACCGGGCGGCTGTCGGACGACCTACGCGACGCGGTGCTGTGACCGGGCCGGAACGCCTATCGGTTCGGCTTCTCGGATTCGGACGTGATCGCCGCGCTGTGGTCGCGGAGGGCGCCGACTATGGCGGTCAGGACGCGATGGGTGGCTTGCAGGTCGGCGTCCGGCAGGCCGGCGAGTGCGGTCCGGGTGCGCATGCCGATCGGGGTGAAGAATCCCGCGGCCACGCTCATGCCGTGATCGCTGTAGTGCAGCAGCACCCGGCGTTTGTCGGTGTCGTCGGGTTCGCGTTCGATATGGCCCGACTCGATCATGCGCTCGATCAGGTAGGTGATCGCGCCGGGAGAGACGCCCAGCAGCGTTCCGAGCCTTCCGGCGGTGAGCGGCGTTCCTTCCGCGTCGGCGGTGGCGATATGCATGAGCGCGCGGAAGTCGTTGGGGCGCAATTCGTTCGAATGTGCGAAGAGATGCGAGATCCGATCCGAGACGGCGGTGAGCGCGCGGATGTCGCGGGCGATCGCCGTCTCGAGTTCGTCGCGATCGGTGGGTGACGCATCGATCGAACTCTCGGTCACCTCTGTCTCCCTTCTCGTTCCTGCGCGCAGTGCACACAGCGTATCGGCTCGGAGCCCGACCCTTTGCAAATTATTTCAGTTTCTGAAATAGTTTGCGCATGGGCGGATGGGATCGATATGCGCAGATCGTCTCCGGGCGTAAAGGGTGGCTCGTCCTGGTAGCCATGGTGGTCGCCGCCGTCGCGGTGCTCGGCTTGTCCGGTGGCGGCGAATCGGGTGGCTCGGCGCCGAATTCGCTGCCCGACGACGCCGAATCCGCGCAGGTACAGCGTTTGTTGCGGCAGTTCCCCGGTGGGGATTCGGCGGCAGCGGTCCTGATCGTCACGCGCGCCGACGGGGCAGTCCTCACCCCGGAAGATCGAGCGCAGGCCGATGCGGCCCTGACCCGGATACGTTCCGGTGCGAGCGGGCCGGGGATCGTGATGTCGCCGGACCAGCGCGCCGCACTCGGCCAGACGCCGATCCCGGCCGAGCTGAACGGCTTCGCCTTGACCGACCGGATCGACGAGTTGCGCACGGCCGCGCGTGCGGACGCACCCGCCGACCTGCAGGTGCGCATCACCGGCGGCCCGGCCTTCGGCGCGGATATCGCCGATTCCTTCTCCGGCGCCAACACTCTGCTGCTCGCGGTTACCGCCGCCGTGGTGATGGTGCTGCTGATAGCGACCTATCGCTCGCCGGTGCTGTGGCTGATTCCGCTGTCGGTGGTGGCGGTCGCCGACCGGGTCGCATCGGCGGCGGGTAATGCCCTCGCCCAGGTGAGCGGTCTGACGTTCGACGGTTCGACCGCGGGAATCACCAGCGTCCTGGTCTTCGGGGCCGGCACGAATTATGCGTTGCTGCTGGTGTCGCGCTACCGCGACGAGTTGTATCGGACCGAGGACCATCGGGCGGCGCTGCGGATCGCCGTTCGGCGAGCCGGGCCCGCGGTGCTCGCCAGCAATCTGACGGTTGTGCTGGCCCTGCTGATACTGCTGCTCGCGTTGCTGCCCAACACTCGCGGACTGGGCGCCTTCGGGGCGGTGGGGCTTCTGATCGCGGCGGTCTTCGTCCTCGTCGCGCTGCCTCCGGCGCTGGCGCTGTGCGGTCGAAAGGTGTTCTGGCCGTTCGTTCCTCGTGTCGACGGCCATGACACCGCGACCTCCGGCGCCTGGCACACCGTCGCGGAGAAGGTGGTACGGCGGCCCGGCGTGGTGGCCGGCGTCTTTCTGCTCGTCGCGGCCGCATGTGCTGCCGCGCTTCCGTTCGCCCATGTCGGGCTCGCACAGTCCGAGCAGTTCCGCGTGCAGGCGGAATCGGTCGACGGCCTGCGTGCGGTGAGCGAGCATTTCTCCTCCGGCGCAAGCGATCCCGCGGTCGTGCTGGCGCGCACCGACGCCGCGCCGGCCGTGCAGTCGGCCCTCGACAGCACTCCCGGCGTCGTGCGCGCGATACCGACCGGCGTCTCGGACAACGGGTTGACGCGCTGGTCGGTGACCCTGGACGCGCCACCCGCCTCCGAGGCGGCATTCGCCGATGTCAGTCGCCTTCGCACCGCACTGTCCTCGGTGCCCGGCGCCGAGGCGCTGGTCGGCGGCTCCGATGCCGTCGCCCTGGACACCCGGGACGCGGCCCGGCGCGATCAGCTCGTGATCATGCCGCTCGTTCTGGTGGTCGTCCTGCTGGTACTTCTGGTGCTGTTGCGGGCAGTGCCGGCCGCGTTCCTGCTGGTCGCGGTCACCGTGCTCAGCGCCCTGGCCGCACTGGGCATCGGAAGCCTGCTCAGCACCTACGTGTTCGGCTTTCCGGCACTGGACACCAACGTGCCGCTGTTCGCCTTCCTGTTCCTGGTGGCGCTGGGCGTCGACTACACGATCTTCCTGGTCACCCGTGCCCGCGAGGAGACACCGGGCCACGGCGTGACCGGCGGCATCGTCCGCGCGGTCGGCTCCACGGGCGGGGTGATCACCAGCGCCGGAATCGTGCTGGCCGCGGTGTTCGCTGTCCTCGGCGTCCTGCCCCTGATCACGCTGACCCAGCTGGGCATCGTGGTCGGCGTCGGAATCCTGCTCGACACCTTCGTCATTCGAACCCTGGTGATACCCGCGTTGTTCGCGCTGATCGGTCCGGGAATCTGGTGGCCGGGGCGCTGGATCCGAGAGGCGCCGGCCGATTCCGGACCGTCGGCGCCGTCGGTCGCCGCGAGCGCGTCGACGTCGGAACAGAGCCGCTGAACGGGGCTCTACGGCATGCCGCCGTCGGAGCGGAGGATCGATCCGGTGGTGTAACTGGAGGCGTCGGAGGCGAGAAACAGTGCGGCTCCGACGATTTCGCTGGGCCGGCCGATGCGTTGGAGGGCGTGGGCGGCGAACGGGTTGTCGTCCGGGGCGAGGTTGTCGAGATCCCATCCGGCCGTGGCATCGGTGCGGTAGGGCCCTGCCATCAGGGTGTTGACTCGGACGGCCGGGCCGAAGGCCAGGGCCAAACCCTCGGTCATGGCATTGAGTCCCGCCTTGGCGGCGGCATAGGGCACGATCGACGGGCGCGGCCGGATGGAACCGGTGGAGCTGACGTTGACGATGGATCCGCGGCCCGCCGCGACCATGCGCTCGCCGACGAGTGCCGACAATCGAAACGGCCCTTTGAGATTCAGGGCGATGATGGCGTCGAACAGTTTCTCGCTCACCGAGGGCAGATCGTCGTACACCGGTTGCATTCCGGCATTGTTGATGAGGACATCGACCCGGCCGAACCGGTCGTAGCAGGCGTCGACCAGCCCGTCGAGTTGATCCCAGCGACCGATGTGCACGCCGTAGGGCATGGCGGCGCGGCCGGTCTTCTCCGCGATCTCCCCGGCGGTCGCCACGCAATTGTCGTAGTTGCGACTGGCGATGATCACATCGGCACCGCAGTGCGCGGCGGCGAAGGCCATCTCTCGTCCCAGCCCGCGGCTGCCGCCGGTGACCAGCACCACCTTGCCGGTCAGATCGAACAGTTCGTCGGCATATCCCATGGCGTCACCGCGTCAGCCACAGATCGGCGGGCGCGCAGGGCAATCCCACCTCTTTCAGCGTCGAGATACCGGCGGGCGCTCGGGCGACGTCGAAGACGGAATTCACCGCGGGCATCGCGGTCATGGTGTCCCACTCGTGATTTCCCCAGCTGTCCGGCGGGACGAACCTGATCCGTGTCCGTACCTCGGGCTCTCCGTCGATGACGATGTGGTAGTGGTCGTCGTCGAATTCCCAGCTCTCATTGAGCTTGTCGGTGAGGTACCACGCGACGTTCGAGCGAACGACGGATTTCTCGCCGACCTTTCCGGCCCATCCGCCACGCACCGCGGCGATGGTGTCCTTCTCGATGCGGATCCATCCCAGATCGACCGTTTCGGCGGCAGTCGCGTACTCGATGGCGAAGTCCATATCGTCGAATTCGTAGCCGAGGGCTACGCCCATGCGCTGGACGGAATCGCGGAACGTACTCATCCACAGTTTCGCGACCTCGATCAGTTCCGGGGTGGCCTCGGGACGTGAAATACCCAGGGCCTGCCACGTTTCCGCGGATTCGTAGACGGAGACATCGGCCGATTCGGAGATCGAAATCGACCGGACGTCACGGCACACCGCGGTCAACGCGGTGGTCACGGCGTTGATCCAGCCCGGATTGATGCCGGTGATGTGCAGCGAGCTGTTCCCGCGTTCGCAGGCGGCGGCAAGCTTCTGCTCCGTCTCGCCCCGAATCCCGCCGACGTTGAGAAACAAGTTGGTGCTGATGACGTCGAGGCCGCTTTCGAGCAGCCGCGTCGCATGGTCGAGGTCGGCCATGAACGGCGTATAGAGGACGGTATCCGCGTCCAGCGCGAGCAGCGCATCGATATCGGCGGTGGCGAGCACCCCCGTATCCGGCCGGCCGCACAGCCTGCCCGCATCCACCCCGACCTTGTCGTCGGAATAGGCGTAGACACCGGCCAACTCGAGCCGCGGATCGTCGAGAATCCCGCGCAGACTGAGCTTTCCGACCTTCCCGGTGGTCCATTGAATGACGCGCACGTGATCGACCTTTCGAGCTGCCGGTGGTGTCGGCGAGAATGAGAATGTTATTCTCTTCTACGAAAATTAGCATTACGCGTGCGGTCGGACAAGGCCCCTCGGGCTCTTGCCGAGCTGTCCGGGCGCGGAGTTCTGCTGCCGCGCCGGCCGGCGGGTGACGCCGATCAGCCTCGTTGCGGCTACACCTCCGCCGGGTGGGCGCCGGTCAGCTCTTTCAGCGCGGACCGGAGGTCGTCGACGATATCGGCGGTGTCCGGGGCGGGTACGTGCTGCCAGCCGGGGCCCGCCAGCAGGACGCGCGTGCCGCGGTCGGCGCAGGTGCGCACGGCCGAGAGGAGCGCGGTCGATTCCTGCTGTGACCACAGCACCGCTACCGAGCTCGACGCGCTGCGATCGAGGGCATCGCCGAGGGCTGGAGTGGGGACGTTGGGGCCCAGCATATTGGCCGGGACGTCGAGTTCGGCGAGTGCGGCGCGCAGGACCTCGAGTGGCAGGCAGTGGGCTTCGCCGCTGGTGCAGGCGAGCAGTACGGGGGCCGCGGACGCGTCGGCCGGGGGCGGGACCGCGCGGTGCAGTGCGGCCGTAATGCACCAGGACAGAAGGTGTTCGACGTCGATGCATCCGATGCCCGCTCCTTGCCGCTGGACGATCTCGGCGAAGGCCGGGCGGCACAGCCGGTCCCAGGTGTCGGCCACGCCGAACGCGCGAATGTGGGCGAAGAGCAACGCCTGCAGTGTGGTCGGGTCGGAGGCGAAGGCGGCATCGAGAAGTGATGCGTGGTCTCCGGCGACCGGCAGTGGCGCGCGCACGGACTCGGCCGCTCGCGCCGGGCTCGATCCACCTCGGACGAGCACGACCATGCGCTCGAGCCGGGCGATATCGGCTTCGGAGTACAGGCGGTGGCGCCCGCGCCGATGCTGGGAGGGGCCGATGCCGTAGCGCTGATTCCAACTGCGCAGCGTCGCGGTGGGAATGCCGATGCGTTCCGCGACGGTACGTACCGAGAATCCGGCTGCGTCGTTGTCGGGGGGCAAGGCATCGGACATGACGATCATTCTGCCTTTCACGGGCATGGGCGCCGCAAGGTCGCAGTGCTCGAGGTCGCAGTGCTGCGGTGCCCGCGCGGTAGTGGGCGGCGGTAGGGGACGGCGGTAGGCGACGACGGAGCGGCGTGGGGACGACACTCCCATTATGCATCGATTCCGCATCGATTACTGTAGGATCGGCAGTGTTGTCGAACCCATGCTCATCGAACAGAGGAGTCGCAGGTGCTCGAACATCGCTCGCAGGTAGACCGCCCCGGAGGTATCGACGGGAAGGTGGTGAGAATGCTGGCCGGTGGTGCCCGTCGGCTGGTCCTCTTCGCTGCGACAGCGATGCGCCCGGCACGGCTGGCCGGTGTCGCCGTCCTGGCGGCGGTCGTGTTCGGTGGCGTCGCGGCACCGGCGGGGGCGAGCCCGACGCCCGCGGCGGGACCGGCTCCCGTTCCCTCGCTCGATCTGAACCGTTACCTGGGAACGTGGTATCAGCTCGCCGCGGTTCCGCAGTTTTTCAATCTCGTCTGTGCTCGCGATACGCGCGCCGAGTACGCCGCCCTTCCGAACGGTGATGTGTCCGTTCACAATTCGTGCACCACGTGGTCGGGTGCGCCCAACGACATTCAGGGCGCGGCGCGCGTGGTCGATCCGGTGACCGGGGCACAGTTGCGCGTCGCGTTCCCCGGGGTGCCGACACAGGAAAGCCTGGACGGCCCGCCCAACTACATCGTGACCGCTCTCGGGCCGGACTACTCCTGGGCTCTCGTCACCGACCCCTTCCGGATCTCCGGATTCGTGCTGTCTCGCACGCCTGCACTGGACGCGGACCAGTGGAATCAGATCGTCGCGGCGATCGTCGCCGCCGGTGAGCAGCCGTGCCTGTACCTGACCTCGCCGGTGACCGGTGGGCGAGACGACATCACCCCGCTGTGCCGGATCTGAGCTCGGCTCGATGCGACCTATCAGCCTGGCGAGTCCGGTGAGTGGAGGTGAGTGGCGATGGGTGTGGCGATAGCTTTGTTCACCCGTGACCTGCGGGTGCACGACAATCCGATGCTGACCGCGGCGCAGCGTGCAGGCGATGCGGTTGTCCCGCTGTTCGTCCTCGACGAATCGTTGGTCACCGGCTCGGAGGCCGCGCCCAACCGGGTGCGATTCCTCGCCGCCGCGCTGGACGAGCTCGACGGCGAATTGCGAGCGCGCGGCGGGCATCTCGTGCTGCGGCGCGGCAAGGTCGTCGACGAGGTGGAGCGGATCGTCGCCCAGTCACAGGCGGAGTCGGTGCATCTCGCCGCCGAGGTCAGCCACTACGGCAAGCGCCGCGAATCGGCTCTGCGCGACAGGCTCGAATCTCACGGTTGCCGCGTGCAGACGCACCCCGCGACGGTGACCAGCGTGGACATCGATGCGATCGAGCCGAGCACCGGACGCGATCATTTCGCGGTGTTCACGCCGTACTTCCGGCGCTGGGAAACCGCTCGCCACCGCAGTCCGCTGCCACCGCCGAAAGATCTCACCGTGCCGTCGTTGGACGGGAAACAACCCGGCCTCGACAAGCTCCGCGCCGCGCGGGCTTCGCCCAACCTGCGGGTCGGAGGCGAGACGACGGGGCGAAAGATGTTGCGCCGCTGGCTGTCCGATGCGGTCACCGCGTACGCGGATACCAACGACGATCTCGCGGCCGACGCCACCTCGCATCTCTCGCCGTATCTGCACTTCGGATGCCTGTCCGCCGCGGAGGTGGTGTCGCGCCTGGACCTGTCGGATCCGGGTGCGCACAGTTTCGCCCGGCAATTGGCCTGGCGCGATTTTCATCATCAGGTACTGGCGGCCCGGCCCGCGGCGGCGTGGTCCGACTACCGCCCGGGGCCGGTCGAGGTCCGTCAGGACCAGCAGGCGTTCGAGGCGTGGACGCACGGTCGTACCGGTTTCCCGATCGTCGACGCGCCGATGCGCCAGCTGCGTGACGAAGGATGGATGCCGGGCCGCGCGCGGCTGATCACCGCATCGTTCCTGGCCAAAACGCTACGGTTGGATTGGCGGATCGGCGCCGCCCATTTCCGGTACTGGCTGGTCGACGGTGATGTGGCGAACAACCAGATGAACTGGCAATGGGTCGCGGGCACCGGAACCGACACCCGCCCCAATCGCACACTCAATCCGCTGCGGCAAGCGAACCGTTTCGACCCCGAGGGTGCGTACGTACGGCGCTGGTTGCCCGAACTCGCCCACCTGTCCGGTGCGGCGGTGCACCGGCCGTGGCGCGAGGATGTCGATGACGCGACCTATCCGGCGCCGATTGTGGAAGTGCCCGGCATGTAGTCGATTCGGTGATCAGGAGACGGTATGCGATGTGTGGTGTTCGGTGCGACCGGCTACATCGGCGGCCGCCTGGTGCCCGAGCTACTGGCCGCGGGGCACGAGGTGCGGGTGCTGGCCCGCACACCCGCCAAACTCGACGACGCCGCGTGGCGCGACAGCGTGGAAGTCCTGCGCGGTGACGTGCTCAGCGCCGAGGACGTGGCCGCGGTGTGCGCCGACGCGGATGTGCTCTACTACCTGGTGCATTCGCTGACGCGAACGGATTTCGACGAGGTCGACCGCCGCGCGGCGACACTGGTGGCAGAGCAGGCCGCCCGAGCGGGGGTACGCCGGATCGTGTACCTGGGCGGCATCGTCCCGCCCGGCCAGCGACTGTCGCGGCATCTGTCCTCCCGCGCCGAGGTCGGTCGCATCCTGCTCGCGGGATCGGTTCCGGCGATTGCGATGCAGGCCGCCGTGATCATCGGATCCGGTTCGGCCAGTTTCGAAATGCTGCGCTATCTCACCGAACGGCTCCCGGTGATGGTCACGCCGCGATGGGTCCGCAACCGCATCCAGCCGATCGCGGTGCGCGATGTGCTGTACTACCTGACGCGGGCGGCCGAACTGCCGCCGGATGTGCGCGGTGCTTTCGACATCGGCGGTCCGGATGTGCTCACCTACGAACAGATGATGCGCGATTACGCGGAAGTGGCGCGGCTGCCGCGGCGCGTGATCGTCCCGGTCCCGGTTCTCACACCGTGGCTCTCGGCACAATGGGTCAATCTCGTGACCCCGGTGCCCAAGGCGATCGCGGTGCCGCTGATGGAATCGCTGGTCAACGACGTGGTCTGCGAAGATCACGCGATCGCCGAGCACATCCCCGATCCGGCGCGGGGATTGATCGACTACCGCACGGCGGTCGAATTGGCGTTGACGCGTATCCGCGACCTCGATGTCCCCACCCGCTGGTCGGATGCCGATCAGCTCGGTAGTGAACCGTCGTCCCCGCTGCCCACCGATCCCGCGTGGTCGGGCGGTTCCCTCTACGTCGATGTACGAGAACGCCACACCCGGGCCGATCCGGCGACGCTGTGGTCGGTGATCGAATCCATCGGTGGCGAATACGGCTGGTATTCGTTTCCGCTGGCGTGGTCGTTGCGCGGCTGGATCGATCGACTGGCCGGCGGCGTCGGTTTGCGGCGGGGCAGGCGGGATCCGCATCGGCTGCACGCCGGCGAGGCGCTGGACTGGTGGCGTGTGGAACGCATCGAGCGACCGCACACTCTGGTGTTGCGCGCGGAGATGCGGGTGCCCGGGCGGGCATGGCTGGAGCTGAGCGTGGACACGGACGCGCGCGGCACGGTCTACCGGCAGCGGGCCGTATTCGACCCGCACGGTCTGGCCGGTCATCTGTACTGGAAGGCCATCGTTCCCTTCCATGCGCTCATCTTCGGCGGGATGACCCGCAACATCACGGGCGCGGCCGAAGAGGCTGCGGCGCAGCCGGTTTCATAGCCCCGGCTGCGCCTGCCTGGACCGGAGCGCGCGGGCGAGACCGCGGCTGCCCACCGCGGCACGCCGTGGGATACCGACGCGGGCACGATGAACGAAGATGTCGAAATCCAAACTCTCGATGCGATCCAGAATTTCCGAATAGAGGGTGAGCGCGGTGGTGACGCACGGCCGCGACCGTGGCGCGAGCAAGGCGATACCGGCGCGGGCGTAGTCGTAGATGTCGCGAGTGTGCGCATGCTGGGCGACCAGAGCGCGCCGGACGCGCGGGTCGGTGCGGCGGTGCGCCTGACACCACAGCAGCAGGTCACGGTCGACGCCGTAGGCGGCCAGTTCGTCTGCCGGCAGATACACCCGGTCTCGGACCAGGTCCTCGTCCACGTCGCGCAGAAAGTTGGTCAGCTGGAAGGCTTTTCCGAGCGCGGCGGCGTAGGGAGCGGCCTCGTCCACCGGGCACACCGTGCCCAGCACCGGCAAGACCTGTAACCCGATGACTTCGGCGGAACCGTAGACGTAGCGGTCCAGCGCACGCCGATCCGGATAGTCGGTGACGGTGAGATCCATGCGCATCGACTCCAGGAACGAGTCGAACAGCGCCGGAGCGATGCGGTAGGAGTGCGCCGTGTGCAGTACGGCCGGGAGGACGGCGTCGGCGTCGGCGTCCTCGCTGGTGAACTGCGCGGCCAGCGCATCCAGTCGTGCCGCTCGCTCGGTGACCGGACGGCTCGGGTCGATGTCGTCGAGGATGTCGTCGGCGCGGCGGGCGAAGCCGTAGAGCGCGTGGATCGCCGGACGCTGGTCGGGGGCGAGTAACCGGGTGGCGAGGAAGAAGGTCTTGCCGTGGCGGGCGTTGAGCGTCCGGCAGGCGCGATAGGACTGCTGCAGTCGGGTATCGGCGCGGCCGTTGTCGAGAAAGGCGATGGGGGACATGAGTTTCCGATCAGCGGATGATGGCGGCGGTCGAAGTGGACAGGGCGGACGCGCGTCGGCGTGCGGGCAGTGCAGAAGGCATCGGTCCGGTGACGCGGTCCGCGGCGAGCCGGCCGGAAATCAGCACGGGCGGTATGCCGACACCGGGGACGGTGCTGCCGCCCGCCAGCACCACGTTCTCGAGTCCGCGGATCATGTTGGCCGGGCGGAAGGGTCCGGTTTGGGTGACGGTGTGGGCCAACGCGAAGGGGCTTCCGGCCAGCATGCCGCGCCGCGCCCAGTCGGCAGGAGTGGTGATGTGGAGCAACCGGGGATCGGTCAGTGGGATCGGCAAGCGATCCTGGACGGTGGTCAGAATCTCCTCGGCGTAGGCGGGGCCGAAGCGGTCCCAATTGATCGGTCCGCGAACGAGATTCGGTACGGGAGCGAGGATGTAGAGCAGGTCGCGTCCGGGTGGGGCCAGGCTCGGGTCACCCGCGGTGGGCCTGGTGACCAACAGTGACGGATCTGTCATGACGCTGCCGCGAGCGATGATGTCGTCGAAGGCTTCGTCCCAGGCGCGGCCGAAGAGCAGATGGTGGTGCGCCGCTCGGGGCATCGCCTCGCAGCCGACGTGCAGCACGACCGCGGACGGTGCCGCCGTGGGACGCAGCGGGCGGCGCGGGGAATGGCCCGTCAGCCGGTAGGTGTCGGACAACTCGGTGGTGAGCACGACCGCATCGCACGGGATGCGCTCGCCGGTATCGGTGACGACTGTGCGGATCCGGGATCCGGTGCGGTCCAGGCTCGCCACGGCGGTGTCGTAGCGGATCTCGACGCCGGCGTCCTGCGCCGCCGCGGCGAGCGCGTCGGGTAGCGCTCGCATCCCGCCGCGCGGGAACCAGACGCCGGCGATCGTGTCCATATAGGCGATCACCGCGTATGCCGCTATCGCCCTCCTGGGCGCGACGCCGGCATACAGGGATTGAAAGGTGAACAGCCGCCGCAGTGCGGGATCGTCGATGTGCTGTGCGACCGCACGGTCCCAGCGGCGGAATCCTCCCATCGCCGCCAGTCGGGCCAGCGAAGGACGCAGCGCCGAGAGCGGCGAGTCGAAATTCGCCCCGATGAACGAGTCGAACTCGGTCCGGTAGAGCTGGGTCAGCCACGCGCGCAGTCGCCGGTATCCGGCCGCCTGCCCGGCTCCGGCGAACTCGGTGATCGCCGCGGCCATGCGTTCGGCGTCGCTGTGAACCTCGAGCTGACGCCCGTCGGCGAAATGGGCCCGGTAGGCCGGATCCACCGGCACCAGCGACAGGCGGTCGTCCATCTGCTCGCCGACCGCGGCGAACGTCTCCTCGACCAGGTGTGGCATGGTCAGCACGGTAGGGCCGGTGTCGAGACGGTAGCCGTCCACATCGACGCGACCGGTGCGGCCGCCGGGAACCGAATCCCGTTCCAGCACGGTGACTTTGCGGCCGCGGCCGGCCAGGTGCAGCGCCGCCGACAGTCCGGCCAGCCCCGCTCCGACTACGACGATATGGTTGCTGAGACCGATGGTCGTGCGCATGGTCTTCCTCCTCAGGGGTGCCGGGTGACGCAGATGAGGCCCATACCGTCGAGTACGCGGCGCATCGGTTCGGGCAGGGTCGTGCTCTCGATGGTGCGCCGCGCCTCGCCGACGCGATCGCTGATCATCGCCTCGATCCGGGCGGGTGCTCCGGAGTCGGTGATCAGGGCGCGCAGTCTGTCGGTGGCGCCGGCGTCGACGACCGGTGCGGACAGCAGCGTGTCGAGTTCGCGGCGGGCGGCGGGGTCGGCGAGCTGGCGGGCGGCGATCACCACGGTGGTCGCCTTGTGCTGAGTCAGATCTCCGTCACCGGGTTTGCCTGTGGCATCGGGGGTTCCGAATACTCCCAGCAGGTCGTCGCGCATCTGGAATGCCTCGCCGACGGCGCGTCCGTACCGGCTCAGCGCCGACAGGGTCGACTCGTCGCATCCGGCCATCGCCGCGCCGAGTTCGAGCGGCCGGCGCACGGTGTAGTTGCCGGATTTCGCACGTGCCAGCGCCAATACCTGCCCGAAATCCGGTTCCGTGCGGACGTCGTTGAGCAGATCGCCGAACTGTCCCACCGCCAGCTCGATGCGCATCTCGTCGAAGCGCGGCCACACGCGGTACAGGCAATCGGGGCGAATCCCGCTCTCGCGCAGCATCTTGTCCGCCCAGACCAGGCAGATATCGCCGAGGAGCACGGCCGCCGACTCGCCGAAACGACCCGCGTCGCCGGGCATTCGCCGGTTCCGATGTGCGTCGGCGAAGGCGACATGCCCCGTGGGCGCGCCGCGGCGTAGCTCCGACTCGTCCATCACATCGTCCTGGATCATCGCGAAGGCATGGACAAGTTCCAGCGCGGCGGCGGCTCGCAGTGCGGCGGCGTCGGGGGCCTCGCCGCACAGCCAGCCGATGTACATGAACGTCGATCGCAGGCATTTGCCGCCTGCCACGTATCGGCGAGCGATGTCGTCGACGGCGATTTCCTGGACGGCGCCTATGCGGTTCTCGCGCAGGAACGCGTCCAGTTCGGTCAGGACTCGATCCCGTACCGCGGTACGCCACCGCACGACACCGTCCACGGTATTCACCGGGTGATCGGCCAGAATTGTTGCAGGGGAACACAATCGGTGCGAATTGTCGATAGTGACGCTCACGTCCACTCCTCGGTTCGGCGGTACAGCGATATGGGGTGCCGGCTGGCTCTCCGAGGTGGGGATCGAGACCGCGTATTCCGGCCCGTCCGGGGATCCTCCCTCGACGTCTGAACCCAAGGCTACAGCAAACGATGCATAAATGATGCACATGAGCGGAAGTTGTCCGTCTCGGCCGGGCATGCGCCGGGTGACCTCGATGAGCGGTTCGGAACGGCTTCGTGCGAGGTAGGGACGGACGGACGACGTCATGCTGCAATCGATGCAACAAAAAGACGAGACGCATCGTTTATGCATCGAATTCCGGGGTACCCTGGCCGAGAACCATCCAATCAGAGGAGGCCCTCATGTCTCGTTCTTCCGCGCGACGCGCGCTGTTCGCTCTCGTTTCCGGCGGAGGTATCGCCTTGACCTCGGCCGCCTTGCTGGCCGCGCCGGCCCAAGCCGACTCCACCAGCTGTCCGGCGCCGGGCGCCAGCTCGGTCGCCCAGACGGGTGCCGATGCCGCGTGTTCGGCCACCAGTGCCGGTGGGAGCGCGGCGGCCGCCTACGGCATCAACGGTACGGCCACGGCGAATGCCGGGCCGACGAGTTTGTCGCTGGCCATCGCGCAGGGCGGTGGTATCGCCCGCTCCACGTCGGGGCCGTGGTCGGGGCCCGCGGCGATCGCGGTCGGACCCGGCGCGACGGCCGACCTGAGCGGGGTCCGTCCCGGGCTGGCCATCGGCATCGCCGGGCCGGGCGCCACGGTCACGGTCTCCGGCGTCGGGACGCCGGTATGCAGCGGCGGCCCCGGTTTCGCGGGCGATTTCCAGACCTTCCAGGGCTGCCTGTCCATGCGGTGATCTCGGGCGTCGCGGATGGTCCTCGAGTAGGTTCCGGGTGAGTGGGTGCCGTCGAGTGATCCGGCGTGGTAGCGGCGGAAGTGCGGGCGATCGAGACATCGGCGCGTAGTCTCGAACGCGGCAACCCGCCGGCGATTGTGTCTGGTTGTGCCGGCTTCCATCGAACTCCCGGGAGTCGACGTGGAACCACTGACCGAGCAGTTGCGCCGCGACCGCGCGGATCGGGCGAGCGCCGTCGCCGCCACGCTGAGTGCCCGCGACATCGACGCCGTGGCGGTCACCTGGGTCGACACCAGCGGCATCGTCCGGATGAAAGCCGTTCCGGTGGAACGGTTCTCCCACGCGGCGGCCTGGGGGATCGGCGCCTCGCCGGTCTTCGACGCATTCCTGGTCGACGATTCCATCCTGACCGAGCATGTCGCCGGCGGCCCGACCGGTGACCTACGGCTGTACCCGGACCTCGATCGGGTCACCGCCGTCGCCGCGCTTCCGGGATGGGCATGGGCGCCCGCGGATCGCTATACGCAAAGCGGTACGCCGCACCCCCGCGATTCCCGGTTGCTGCTGCGCCGGCTCGTCGCCGAGCTGGCCGACGACGGCTACGAATTGCGCACCGCGATCGAATTGGAATGGACGTTGTCGCGCCCCGACCCGGCCGACCCGGATACGTTCTGCCCCGCCACCTCGGCGCCCGCTTACGGGATGGCCAGGCTGAGCGAGCTGGCCGCGTATCTGCGCGATGTGGTGTCGAAGGTGCGCGACAGCGGTATCGGCGTCGAGCAGATACATCCCGAATACGAGGTGGGACAGTTCGAACTCTCCATCGCCTCCGGTGATCCCGTCCGCACCGCCGACAACGCGGTGCTGGTGCGCGAGATCGTCCGGGCCGTCAGCGGTGCTCACGGCTTGCGGGCGACGTTCAGCCCGGTGGTCGTGCCCGGTGTCGTCGGGAACGGCGGCCACGTCCATCTGAGCCTGTGGCGGGAAGGGGTGAACCGGATGTACGGCGGTCCCGGTCCTTTCGGAATCGGTGCGGAGGGGGAGCACTTCGCCGCGGGAATCCTGGACCGCCTGCCCGCGCTACTGACCGTCGGCTGCCCGGCCGTGGCAAGCTACCTGCGCTTGCAGCCCAGTCACTGGGCGGGTGTCTTCCGATGCTGGGGATTGGAGAACCGGGAGGCCGCCCTGCGCTACATCACCGGAAGCGAAGGTGAGCGCGACCGCGCGGCCAATATCGAGATCAAGACGTTCGACGCCGCCGCCAACCCGTACCTGGCGTTGGCGGGCCTGCTGGCGGCGGGCCGAGCGGGCTTGCAGGCGGGCACGACCCTGCCCGAGCCGGTCGCCGGCGATCCGGCGCGACTCGACTCCGCCACCCGGTCCGCGCGCGGGATCACCCCGTTGCCCACCACACTCGCCGACGCGGTGGCGGCCTTCGAAGCCGACGAGGCGCTGTGCGCGGCATTCGGCGACGACCTCGCCGACACCATCGGCAGCGTGCGGCGCGGTGAGATCGCGCTGTTCGCCGATGCCACGCCCGAGCAGATCGCCGACGCCTGCAGGTGGAGGTACTGAGCCGCGTCGCGAGGTACCGACCGCTCGATCACCTCGCCGCCGGCTCCGCACTGCCGGCTCGTTCGAGAAGTGAGCGCACGAACGCCAGATGGCCGGGGACCACGGCGAACCACACATCCGGCGCGCGTGTCCCGCGCATGGCCGCGAAGGTGGCCAGCGCGACGACGCCGTCACGGATCTCGAGCGCCAGTTCGCCGTGGAATCCGAGACCCGAATCGGCCCGCAGCAGAAGGCATTCCGGTGCGGAGAAGGTGATGCGCCAACCGGCGACGGTGTCCGGCGCGCCGGGGGTGAGGCCGAGTTCGATACCGGCCCACGCCGCCCGCAATCGCCTACGAACGTCCTCGGGAACGTCCTCCATGATCGCGCGGGCCCACTGCTCGGCGGTCCGGGCGGTGGCGGCCGGGGTTTCCAGCACGTGGCTGTCGATGTAGACGACGTCGTCCAGGGTGGTGAGGGCGAGCAGGTCGGCGGTGATTCCGCATTGGCGGACGGTGGGGGAGGTGTGCACGGACATGACGAGAACCTTCTGGTTTCGGTACTGCACGATAGATACAGAACAGTACTGTATCTATTGAAGGGTGATCTAATCAAGGGCATATCGAGCCGGTCGAGAAGGAGGACGTGATGGCGCCACCGGTGCGAACTCCGCGGCAGGCGTGGATCGATGCCGGGCTCTCCGTGCTGGAGCACCACGGCCCCGATGCGGTCCGGGTGGAGGCGCTGGCGGCGCAACTCGGCGTGACCCGCGGCGGCTTCTACCGGCAGTTCCGCTCCCGCGACGAACTACTCGAGGCGATGCTCGACGACTGGGAACGGCGCGCCGTCGACGATGTGCGCGAACAGGTCGAGCGCGAGGGCGGCGATCCGAAGCGCAAGATCCGGCGGGCGGGCACGCTGACCTTCGCCGAGGATCTGACGCCGCTGGATCTGGCCATCCGGGCATGGGCTCGGCGCGACCCGGCGGTGGAGGCGCGGCTGCGGAAAGTGGACAACGCCAGAATGGACTATCTGCGCACGCTGCTGCGGAACTCCGGCGTCGCACCCGAGGATGTGGAAGCCGTTGCGCTGCTGTCTTTTTCGATGGTCATCGCCAATCGCCTGATCAAGGCCGAGCATCCCGGCGAGAGCAGATCGGATGTGCTCGCCCACGCCGCACGCCTGCTGTTCGACTGATCGCGCGGGCATACTGGCGGGGTGAGCGATCAACGAGGCGTTCCTTCCTTCCACATCGACCAGGTCGACCACCCGGAGCAGGAGCTGATCGTCCGGATACTCGACAATCAGGCCGCCTTACCCGGCGTGGTGCGGATGCGCGAGTGGGCGCGCGCCGCGCTGGCGCTGCGACCCGGCGAAACCGCCCTCGATGTGGGCTCCGGCACCGGCACCGAAGTGGTGGAGCTGGCCGCTCTGGTCGGTCCGGCCGGGCGGGCCATCGGTATCGATCCGAATCCGTCGATGCTCGCGGTGGCGCGCGAGCGCGCCGCGGACGTATCGGCCGAATTCATCGAGGGATCGGCCTACGATCTGCCGCTGCCGGACGCATCCGTCGACGCGGTGCGCTGTGAGCGGGTCTATCAGCACCTCGACGATCCGGCGAAGGCCACCGCGGAGATCGCGCGGGTGCTGCGACCGGGCGGACGGGTGGTGCTGATCGACAGCGACTGGTCGACGGCGATCTTCCATCCCGGTGATCCCGAGGTCGTCGCGGCGTTGCAGCAGCGGATGGAAACCAACAGTCCGAATCGCAACTCCGGCAGGCATTTACGGGGACGGCTGGTCGACGCCGGCCTGCTGATCGACGACATCGGTTCCGAGGCCGTGATCTGGGAACCCGAGTCGATCCTCCCGATGTTCACGGCGGTCACCGACCGGGGTGTGGGCGACGGGCTGATCACCGCTGCCCAGCGCGACTACGTTCTGACCGAAATCCGGCGCGGTGCCGAGACCGGCGACTATCACTTCTCGGTGACCATGTTCGCGGTGGTGGCGCACAAACCCTGACCCTCGTTCACGGCGCGACGGGATCCGCCACCGGCGGCCGTCGCGCCGCGAGTGCGGCAGCCACCGCCGCCGCGACGATCGTCACCAGCGCGCCCAGCATCATCGCCGCGGCCTCGGCCGGGTGCAGCACATGCAGCTGGGTGCCGACGGTGACGGCGGCCACCGGTACACCGATCTGAGCGGCGGCCAGCGCGCCGAATGTGACCGGCTGGCCCAGCAGACGCATGAGCAGATGCACCAGCAGTGCGCCGGCTCCGAGCGCGAGCCCCAGCAGGATCAACCGCGGGCGATCGGCGAATTCCCGCAGGTTCAACCGAGCGCCCAGCCAGACGAAGAACAGGGGAGCGAGGAATCCGTCGGTCGCGGCGAACAATTGCCGTGCCACCCGGCGCGGTTCGCCGACTGCCGCGACGGCCAGTCCGGCCGTGAAGCCGGCCAGCATGATCGACACGTGCGTGCGGGTGGCGATGGCGGCCATCCCGAATACGAGGGCCAAACTGACCCGCAGTTCGAGGGCGAATTTGCGGCGTTCGGAGACTCGGTGCGCACGCCGGCGCAGCCCGGAGCGTTCCAGCCACCGCAGCAGCAAGAACAGCAGCACCGCGGTGCCGATCACCGCCAGCGCACCCAGCGCGGCGCGTCCGGCGTTACCCGCGTCGATCACCAGCGGTAGCGCGACGATCGACGCGGTGTCGGCGATGGCGACCTGTGCCGTCAGTTCGAGCACCGATCTGCCCTGCAGCCCTTGGGAATCGATGATCGGCAGCACCAGCGCGGCCGAGGAGGAGGCGAGCAGCACCGCATAGATCGCGCCGTGCCCGGTATCGAAGAAGCCGGCGAGCAGATAGCCGATCACGGCCGCGGCCGACCCGACCAGCACGGCTCGGAGGGCACCGATCCCCAGTGCCGAGCGGATCCGCGGATCGCGAATCGGGACATGGGTGCCGGCGACGAACATCACCAGCGCGAAACCCATATCGGCCAGGAAGGCGAATACCGGATCCGAGGCATCGAGCACCCCGAATCCGGTGACGCCGCAGACGATTCCGGCCAGCAGCTCGCCGACGATCACCGGTATGTGCCAGGCTTCGCGCCACGCCAGCAGCGGTCCCGCCAGCCCGAGCGCCAGCACCAGGGCCAGGGTGGACAAACTCATCGGTGCTTACTTCTTCCGCTCGATCTGCTGCCGCTCGACGTCGTGCACACTGTCCGCCGCGCACCACTCCCGGTCACGCCGACACGCCGTCGCCTGCCGTCCGGCGCCGTGCCCGGCCGCCTGCGCGGAGGGCCGGGCACGGCGGTGGCTCAGTGCGCGTTCTGCGCGTGCTCGGCCTGCAGCTGGTTGTACTTCTGTGTGCCCGCGGCGATTCCGACCGGAAGGGCGACCGCGACGCCGCCGACGCTCGCGCCGAGGCCACCCACCGCGACCACGCCGACCAGGCAGGCCGCGGCCATCGCGGGCACGGTCATGGTGCCGGCGGTGGCGACGGAGATGAGGGTGCCGCCGGTGGCGATCCCCAGTGGGCAGCCGACGGCCGCGCCGATCACCGAACCGGCCATCCCGCCGACCGCCATCGCCAGACCCATGTGCGGTGCCGCCGCGGCGACGGCCTGGTTGAGATCCGACATTTGGGTATCGGCGACCGAGCCGGGCTGTGCCGCAGTCGATTCCACGGCGCCGGCGACGGGCTGGGACGGCGCCGTCGGGCGAGCCGGATCGGCGGCCGCGGGAACCTCGATCGGAGTTCCGAGCAGTGTCCTGCCCGCACCGTCGCGAATGTCGAACTGTCCGGGGCGCACCGCCACCGCGCCGAGCGGAGTCTGCAGGGCCGCGGTTCCGGTGGTCGTGTCGTCCTGATAGCGGATGCCGGGGCCCAGGTCGGTGCTGGTCCACTCCGATTGCGGGGCAACGGGTGCGGGGGTGGAGGGTGCCGGAGCGACGACATCGGCCTGGGCGGCCCCGGCCGCCGCGACGACGGCGGTGGCGAGCAAGGTGGACACGGCGATGGTCCGGGTGGTGGTCTTCATGAATTCTTCCGCTCTGATCGGTGGGAGTGTCGATTACCGCGCGTTGCTCTCGGCCGGCATCGACTGTGCGATCAGGCCTTTGGAATGGAGCGAGTTGTACTGGTCACCCACCGCGTTCGCCAAGCTCGGGCCGCCGGTGGCGATGCCGCCGGCCATGCCACCGAGGAATCCGAGCGTGCCCGCGCCGAGAATGCATCCGCCCACGATGCCGATCGGAGTCAGCACCGGCACCGGAATGGTCAGCGTGCCGCCGGTGATCGCGCCGAGCGGGCAGCCGACCGCCAGGCCCGCCGCCGTGCCCACGACCTGGCCGACCGTGGAGTCGTTGGCCCACGCACCGGCGATGGTGTCGAACGCGTTCAGATATTCCGTGGTCGGATCGACCGGTGTTCCGGCGGGGGCGGCGGGATCGGCCGGTGTGCCCTGGTCGCCCGCGACCGCCACGGTCGCGGGCGACCCAGACTCGGCGAAGGCCGGAGCGGCGACGCCGACCGTGGCGGATGTGGCGAGAACCGCGATCGCGGCTGCGCGAATGACGTGACGCATGATTCTTCTTTCTCGATGCCTGATATCGCCCGTGCCCTCTCGGTTGGTGAACCGGGGGTTCTCACGAGCTGTCCGTACATTAGCCACCCGCGCTTCGCGCCGGCGCGGGGGCAGCCGGAGATGATCAGGCGGACAGACCTACATCGGCACCACGGTTTTCAGCCAGCCGGTCCGCCGGAGATCGAAGGCCTCGTAGGCATCGATCATCGACTGCGGTTCGGCGTGCTGGGTGATGAACCGGGTGGGATCGAGATCGCCACGTCCCACCTTGTCGAGCAGACCGGGCACGTAACGGTGGTGGTTGCAATTTCCGCCCTGCACGGTCAGATTGCGGTTCACGACGACCCCGAGGGGGAACCGGTCGAAGGTGGGCGGATACACGCCGATCACACCGACCGACCCGGCCTTCGCGACCGCCTGCACCGCCCAGCGCCCCGCCAGGCTCGGTGCGTCGCCGACCAGCCACTGACCGGAATCGATATTGCCTTCGGGTGCGGCGAGGCGGCGTTCTTCCTCGAAGACGTCGGTCTCGACCGGCAGGTGGTCTGCCGCCGGTCCCTGCTCGGGCCGTTGGGCGTCTACTCCGACCGCGTCGATGACGCGATCGGCGCCGATCCCGCCGGTCAGCTCGCGCGTCACCTCGACCGGATCCTCCCGGTGGAAGTCGATCGGTTCGGCGTTCTGGGCGCGTGCGGTTTCGAGCCGGTCGGCGATCCCGTCGACGACGAGCACCCGGCCCGCGCCCTGGCGAAAGGCCGAGGCGATCGCGCACTGCCCGACGACACCCGCGCCGAGGACCAGCACGGTGTCGCCCTCGCTGACCTGAGCGAGCCGGGCGCCGAACCAGCCGGTCGGCAACACGTCGGAGACCATGATCGCCTGGTCGTCGGAGACGCCCTCGGGCACCTTGACCAGGGTGTTGTTCGCATACGGGATGCGTGCGTACTCGGCCTGCAGGCCGTCGACCGGTCCTGTGGTCTCCGGTCCGCCGAAGAAGCTGGTGCCGGCCAGGGGGCCGTTCGGATTGGCCGTATCGCATTGGGCGGTATAGCCGCTGCGGCAGTAGGCACAGTGCCCGCACGACACCGTGGAGCACACGACCACGCGATCGCCCGGCGCGAATCCGCGTACCGCCGCACCGGTGTCGACGACCGTGCCGACGGCCTCGTGGCCGAGGACGGTGCCGGGCACCATGCCGGGCATCGTGCCGCGCACCAGATGCAGATCGGTACCGCAGATCGCGGACGAGGTGATCTGCACGATGGCGTCGGTGGGCTCTTGGATCTTCGGATCGTCGACGACGTCGAGACGGATATCGCCGACACCGTGCCAGACAACTGCTTTCACGTTCACTCCTCGATAGCGGGGTCGGATGTGGTGTTCGTGGCGGGCGCTGGGCCGGTCACTGGACGCCCTACCCCGCGGGCGGCGAGGTATTCCGGCGCGGCCGGTGGGAAAAGGTTCGATTCGCACCCGCCGGGTATGCGGTGAACAGGCGTCGTCGAGGCCCTCACTCAGCTGCTCGGACGACCACCCGGGACCGGTTCTCTGTTGAAAAGGAAGGGCGGTCCCGCTTCAGGTGCAGGGATAGCGTGGCGAACGGGACGCATCGAATCCGCTTGCAGGAGAGACGTTTCCGAGCCAAGGGAGCCGCAACCGGGCTCGGGGCCGCGGTCAGCTGACCTGCCGGTTCCGCGCGGTCGCCAGCGTCGCCCACACCACCTTGCCGGTCGGCCACCGCGGCGCGCATCCCCAGGCCGAGGCCAGCTCCGCCACGATGTGCAGGCCGTGCAGTCGGCGCCCGACGGAACCTGGTCCCGGTTCGCGGAGCACCGCTTCGCGGGGGTCGGGGTCGGCGACCGCGATGGTGAACAGATCTTCGCGATATTCCAGCCGCACGTCGATATCGGGCACGCCGGTGAAGTGGCCGTGCAGATCGGCGTTGTCGATGAATTCGGTGGCGATGATCTGCGCGGCCTCGCTGATCTCGGCGATGTCCCATTCGGCGCAGATGTCGTCGATGAGCCGGCGCGCTCGATGCCCGGTGACCGGGGAGAGCGTCATGGTCATGGCGGCCCGGCGGCGGATCGGCGGTTCGCCCGAGGCGGCGACGGCGGCGGCGACGCTCGGCTGCACCGCGAGGAACCGGCGGATCGCGCTGCGTCCGAGCCGGCGGCGTAGTTCGGTGTCCTCGGCGACGAGGAGAATCGGCACGCCCGGCCAGTTCGCGGTGCGCAGCCGGGCGCTGGTGAACGCGGTGAGGGCGGTTTCGGTGGCGATGGTCATGCGGTCGACGCGGACGATGACCGCGCGGGGCTGTTCGACGACGAACTTCACGAGGTCGTCGGTGAATCGGCGGTACGTCACCGCGTCGAGCGTGATATCGGGGTCGAGCACCACACAGCGATCGATTTCCGTCGGCTCCCAGCAGATGGGCGGAACGGTACTCATGGCGAATCGCATTCGAGTGCCCTCACCCCGGCAGCCGGGCCCGCGCGGTGATCGGCAGCCGCGGACGAGTGCGTCCTGCGCATACTCGGACCTTACCCGTGGGGGCGCCTCCGAAACTCGTCATTTTCGGGCGGCGCATTCGCCTCGCGGAGGACCGCGTAGTCGGCGAGCGTGTCGCAATAGCCCAGTTCGAGAGTGAATTCCACCGCCGCCGAGATCCGGTAGGGCCGGCTTTCGATCACCGAACCGAGAATGCGGCGCAGCCGCGACAGTTCCGCGCGGATCGCCACCGCGTGGTCGGGGTCGCCGTGGACCGCCGTGCTGAGTTCGGTGACCGACATGCCGCGGCGGCCGTGCCGGTGCAGGAGCAGCAGGATCTCCGCGTGCCGCTGGGAAAGGGGGGTGTACCAATCGGATTCGCCGCCGGTGCTGCGGACCACCGGTGCGCCGGACAGGTCGAGGGTCATGCGGATGCGGATGTCGCCGGTCGTGGGACGCAGCAGCCAGCCCTCGGCCAGCGGTTCGGCGATGCACAGGCCCAGCCCCGGCGCCCCACCGCGTATTCTCCGCCGAACATCTGGTGGCCGCACTGCACGGCTGGGTCTGCTATTGCGCACCCGTGCACGGCGCCGACGGCCGCCGGCTCGGTTCCCTGGATCTGTCCTCGGCTTGGGATCGCACCCATCCGCTGGCGATGGCGACCGTGCAATCGCTGGTGACCGCGATCGAGAATCGTCTGCGCACCCTCGCCCCGCCCGCGACCGGCCTGCGGCTGAGCTGTCTCGGCGCCGCACGCGCCACCCGGGACGGCACTCCGATTCGCCTGCGCCCCAGGCAGATCGAAATCCTCACCTTGCTCGCCCTCGAACCCGGCGGCTTCACCCCGGAACGCCTGCACTACGCGATCTACGGCGACCGCCCAGTGGTGTGTCGAGCACCCTCGAGGCCGACGTCTCACATCTGCGCCGCGCCACCGACGCGGCCATCGCCAACCGCGTCTACCGGCTGACCGCGCCGATCCGCTGCGACGCGGCCGATCTGCTCACCGCGCTGGACGCCGGAGATACCGATGCGGCGCTGCGGCTGTATCGCGGTCCGCTGCTTCCGGATTCGGAGACGCCCGGCATCGTGGAATGGCGGGAACATCTCGATGTCGCTGTCCGCACGGCGGTCGTGGCCGGTGGCGATGCCGGCCATGCGCTGGCGTTGGGCGAACGCATGCCGGACGATATCGAAATCCACGAGCGCGCACTGGAATTGCTACCCACCGGCGACGGCCGCCGAGCCGTCGCCACGGCCCGGCTGCACACCGCGCTGCGCAGCTTAGGGGTCCGACTATCGGGTATCGGTGCTGAGCGCCAGCTCCGCGCCTGCTTCGATATCCGCGCGCAGCGCCTCCACCTTCGCCGTCGCGTAGGCGCGGGCATCGGAGCCGAGCAGTTGCCGCAGCGGTCCGTCGCCGCGGTCGACGAGCGCGAGGATCGCGGCTGCGCCGCGCACCGGATCACCGAGCTGGGTGCCCTGCATCGCGAGGTGCTCGCTGGTCATCCGCCGGATGGACTCGTAGCCGTCGGTGGTGGCAGCGGGCAGGGCCAGCGAATCGGTGGTGAGGAAATCGGTACGGAAGTAGCCCGGCTCCACCAGAGTGACCCGGATGCCGTGCTCGGCGACCTCGCCCGCCAGGGCTTCGGTCATTCCCTCCAGCGCGAACTTGCCGGCCGAATAGAGGCCCCAGCCCGGCACCGTGGTGATGCCCAGCACCGAGGAGATGTTCACGACGTGTCCCCGAGCGCGGGTGCGCAGGTGCGGCAGCAGTGCCCGCAGCACGTTCCAGACGCCGAAGACCTGGATGTCGAACATGCGCCGGGCGTCGGCGTCGGACACTTCCTCGACTGCGGAGAGGTAGCCGTAGCCGGCATTGTTCACCACGACATCGACACTGCCGAAGCGGTCCAGCGTGTGCCGCCCGGCGGCGCTCACCTGGCTCTCGTCGGCGAGGTCGACGGTGAGCGGGAGCAGTCGGGCGATGTCGATGCCGTCGAGTGCGGCGAGCAGCCGCTCGGCCGAGCGGGTGGTGGCGGCGACGTTCTCGCCGCGGGCGAGCAACTGCTTCACCAGTTCCAGGCCCAGGCCGCGGGAGGCGCCGGTCACGAACCAGGTTGCGGGTGCGGTCATCGTTGCGTTCCTTCGGGTTTCGCGGACCTCCCTCCGAGGTCCGGTGATCCCAGTCTGGCCGCCGTATCCGCTGGTCGAGGCGGTATAACCGGCCCGCTTCGGCCTGGGACGGCGGAACGTAGGACGCGGCGACCCAGGCAGCGCGGGCGGGTTCCGGCGACACTGGACGTATGAGCGAGCCCAATCGGGAGCTGGCCGACTTCCTGCGCCGCGCCCGCGCCCAGATCGATCCCGCCCGCGCCGGGCTCCCCGCCGACAACCGCGTGCGCCGGGTCCCCGGCTTGCGCCGCGAGGAGGTCGCGCGGCTCGCGGGCGTGTCCGCCGACTACTACACCCGGCTCGAACAGGGCCGGCGGATCACACCGTCGGTCGGCGTGGTGGACGCCATCGCCCGCGCGCTCGACCTCGACGCCGCGGGGCGCGAATACCTCGGGCAGCTGATCGGCCGTCCGAGCGGTATCGCCCGGCGCAGCGTGCCGGTGCAGCGCGTTCGCCCCGGCCTGTACCAGCTGCTCGACTCCCTCGACGCGGTGCCCGCTCTCGTCCTCGGCCGCCGGGCCGACGTGCTGGCGAGCAACTGGATGGCGCACGCCCTGTTCACCGACTTCGCCGCCCTGCCCGCCAGGGAGCGCAACTACGTGCGCTGGATGTTTCTGGGCAGCGAGCCGCGCGCGCTGTTCCTCGACTGGGAAACGCAGGCCCGTGCGGCGGTCGAGAGCCTGCGCCTCGATGTCGGCAACAACCCCGAGGATCGCGCCGGGCTCGCCCTGGTCGAGGAGCTGAGCGCCGCCGCCGGTGAATTTCGGCAATGGTGGGCCGAGCACCGGGTGCTGCAGCGGACGCACGGCTCCAAGCGGCTGCGTCACCCGGTGGCGGGCGAGCTCACGGTGGAGTACGAAACTCTCACGCTCCCTGGCGATTCCGACCAGACGCTGTACCTGTACACGACCGAGCCGGGCAGCCCGTCGCAGCAGGCGCTGCGCATGCTGGCCAGCTGGTCGGTGCCCGGTGGAACCGCGACTCTTCCCTGACGCGTGCCCGAGGCCGTTCGACAGAACGGGAGACGAGAACTAATTGCCCGAATACCGGCTTGCCAGCTGGTCGGCGGATCCGTGTTCGCTCGAATTGCCGTGCCCCAGTTCGACGTTCAGCTCCTCGGCGTCGGCGCCGACCACCACGGGAGTGTGCACGGGTGCGTAACCGCTCGCCACCACCGTGTAGGTGCCGTCGTGCAGGTCGGCGAAGGTGTAGGCGCCGTCGGGGCCGGTGACCATGGTGTCGACCACGGTGCCGTCCCAGTCGGTGAGGGTGACCAGGGCGTCGGGCAGGGGGCGGCCGTCGCGTCCGCGCACCACGCCGTGCAGGCGGGCGCAGGGGCGCAGCGACACGTCGAGGCGCGGCGTCTCGCTGCCACCGGCTCGCACCGGGAGGGCGGCCGGGTGAAAGCCGTTGGCGCTCACCGCGATCGTGAAATCGCCTTCGGGCAGTTCCGCGAGGCCGAACGCGCCGTCGTCGGCGGTGGCCGCGGAGGCGAGTACCTCACCGCGGGCGTCGAGGGCCGACACCCGGGCACCCGGAATGGCGGTGCCGTCGTCATCGCGCGAGACGGTGCCGGTCAGTCCGGCCATCGCGGTGAGCACCACATCGCACGGCACCGGATGGTGCGCGAGCTGCACGGTGGAGGCGTCCGGACGGCGGCCGTCGATCGAGGCGATCAATACAAAGGAGCCGGGTTCGGGGGCGGTGAGTTCGAAGTAGCCCGCGGCATCCGTCAGCGACCGGCCGATCTGGCGGCCGGACATCGAGATCAGGGTCAGGACCGCATTCGGCAGCGCCACACCGCGGGAGTCGTGGACGCGACCGTAGGCGACCGGTCCGGACACCGCCGGTTCGCGCAGGGTCTGCCCGATGTCGTTGCGCTGCACCGCGTTCGCGCCGATCGCGGACGCGGGCTCGTCGACGTGCGCGGCCGGGTGCGAGCTGTGCTCGGCATCCATATCCACGGCGGCGGTGGCGGCGATCGCGGCCGTCCGGTGCCCCGGAATGAACATCGCCACCAGTGCGCCGGCCACGGCCACACCGCATCCGATCAGCAGTGAGACCCGGAATCCGTTTTCGCTGGCCACGGCATGCCCGCCGAGCGAGATCGTCATCTGCGCCAGGACCGCGCCGACCACGGCCGCAGCGACCGAGGTGCCGATCGCGCGCACCAGCGTGTTGAAGCTGTTGGCGGCGGCCGTTTCCGACTGCGGCACCGCGGCCATCACCAGGGCCGGCATGGCGCCGTAGGCGAATCCCACGCCGGTGTTGATGATCAGCGTCACGATCAGCAGGCCCCAGGCGCTGCCCATCAACGCCATCGAGGACCCGTATCCGGCGGCGATGATGACGCAGCCGACGATCAGGGTGATCTTGGGCCCGCTGCGGGCGGAGAGTTTGGCGCCGATGGGGGAGACCAGCATCATCATGAGTCCGGCCGGTGCCATCCACAGGCCCATGGCCATCATCGATTGCCCGAGGCCGTATCCGGTGGCCTTGGGCAGCTGCAGCAGCTGCGGCACCACCAGCGACTGGGCGTACATCGCCATGCCGACGACCATCGAGGACGCATTGGTCAGCAGCACCTGCGGTCGCGCGGTGACCCGGAGGTCGACGAGGGGGTTGCGCGCGGCCAGCTCCCACCAGCCCCACAGCAGCAGGACGACGACGGCGGCGACGAACAAGCCGATGGTCAGGCCGCTGCCCCAGCCCCAGCTCGACCCCTTGGACACCGCGAGCAGCAAACACACCAGGCCCACGCCGAGGCCGAGGGCGCCGAGCACGTCGAACCGTCCGGTCGTGGCGGAACTCGGTGGGGCGGCGGGGATCAGGGTGAAGATCAGGACGCCGATCACCGCCGCGAGCGCGGCCATCGTCCAGAACAGCACTCGCCAGTCGGAGTACTGGATGACCGCGGCCGCCATCGGCAGACCCAGCGCGCCGCCGATACCGAGTGAGGAGCTGATGAGCGCGATACCCGATCCGAGGCGCTCGCGCGGCAGCAGATCGCGCAGCGCGGCGATGCCGACGGGCACGATGCCGGCGCTCATACCCTGCAGGCCGCGCCCGACGATCATCGGCCACAGCGAGGAGGACACCGCGCAGATCACCGACCCGATCAGCAGCGGCACGGTCGAGCCGAGCAGCACCAGGCGTTTGCCGTAGAGGTCGCCCAGCCGTCCCGACACCGGTGTGGTGACCGCGGAGGCCAGCAGGCTCACGGTGACCACCCAGGTCGCATTGGCCGGGCTGGTGTGCAGGATCTGCGGCAGCTGGCCGAGTAACGGCACGACCACCGTCTGCGTCAGCGAGACGACGATGCCGGCGAATGCCAGCACCGCCAGTATCGCGCCGGAACGCCCGGCGGTTTGTGCTTTCTCCACGCCCTACTCCTCGAATGTCACGAGCCGACGTTTGCATAATACATATGGGGTGCATCATGCACATTTGATGAAACGCGACCTTTTCGCTTCTCGAATCGTTGTGCCGGGCACCGGTATCGACGGCCCGGTTTCGTGAGTTCTCCACGACCGCGTCCGGAGGCGCGCTGCGCCGTCGCGGCCGACCGTATGGTGTGCGTGCGTCGGGGCGGTCGTTCATAAAGGGGCACAGTGATTTTCGGCGTGAGACGGAGACCTTTCCGGCGGATTGTCCAGGCGGTCGTACTCGCCGCCGGCATCGTCGTGGCCGACGCTGTCGGCGGCACGTCGGTGAGTTGCGCGCAGGTGCCGTCAGCCGGGGATATCGTGGTGCCCAGCGGGTATCTCGAACCCGATCTCGGCTCCAGTCACTACCGCCCCGGAACGGGGCTGGTCGATCTGTTGTGGAGGTTGCTGTGAAACGAGCCCGGACGCTGCTGCTCGTCGTGCTCGCGGCATGTGCCCTGCTGGTGTCGATGACGGTTCGCCTGCCGGCGAGTCGCGCGGACGACGGCCCGGCGCCCACGGACTCGACCGAATGGCAGCAGTGGATCGATCGTTCGATTCCGGCGCCGAACCTGCCACCCGCGCCGTCGCCGCCCAATGCCCAGCTGCGGCCCGAACTCGCCGCGCTGTGGCGGGCGGTGTTGTCGCCGCCGGCCGGCGATCCGCTGTTCGATCAGTGGCCGGCCGGACTCGACGCCATGCGTCCCGGCGATCCGATCGAGGTGCGCGATGTGACGGCCACGGCCGCACCGCTGGCCGCGGTGCCGATCGCCCGCGCACTGCAGCTGAAATTCCGCTCCACCGGCGCGACCGGTGCGCCCTCGTTCGGCACGGCGACCCTGCTGATTCCCGCCGCGAACTGGACCGGTCCCGGACAGCGACCGCTGCTGGTGAACGCCATCCCGATCAATTCGCTCGGGCTGCGCTGCACCCCCGGGTATGCCCTGGCGCACGGATTGCATCCCAAATTCAGTGCGGGTGATCTCTTCCCGCCGACCACGTGGTGGGCCCTCTCGCACGGCTACGGAGTGCTCGTTCCCGACCACGAGGGTCCGTGGATGGCCTATGCCGAACCGCATGTCGCGGGTCACGTGATCCTCGACGCGATGCGCGCGGTGCGGACGGTCGAACCGAAGACGCTGGGGGACAGCAAGTTCGCGATCGGCGGTTACTCCGGCGGCGCGATCGCGGCCTATGCGGCGGATATGCTGCTCGGCGAGTACGCGCCCGAGTTGGCGGGGTCGATCGTCGGGGTGTCGGTCGGCGGCCTGGCGACCGACTACAGCGAGGTGGCCCGTCACTTCAACGGCAATATCGCGTCGGGCATTCTGATGGTCGTCGCGCTGGCCTTCGCTCGTGAGCATCCGGAACTGCTGGATCAGCTGAACCATCTGGGGGAGTGGCTGGCCACCTCCCCGGTGAAGGACACCTGCGGCGACAGCAACGGACCGCTCGGCGTGACCGGTGTGCCGATCGAGCTGGCGACCGACACCGCCCATCCGCTCGACACCGACGCGGCCCGCGCCCTGTTCGCCGCCACCGACCTGCGCGACCGGAAATCCGCTGCGCCGCTGTACATCTACCACGGCATACTCGACATCTGGATTCCCGAGGTCGAGTCGACCGATCTGTTCCGCGCGCAGTGCGCTCGTGGCGTGCCCGCCGTATTCCGCAACGTGCTGGGCGAGCATTCCATCACCCTGATGGCCGGATTCCCGGGCGCGATCGACTGGCTCGACCAGCGACTGCGCGGCCTGCCCGCGCCGAACGAATGCCCGACACGCTGAAAACGAAGCAGTGCAACGGTTTCGGCGTCAGTTCGCCGCGGGCGATCCGGGGCGCGGCAGCCCGAAGTGGTCGCGCAGCGTAGTGCCGGTGTATTCGGTGCGAAACAGCCCGCGGCTGCGCAGAATCGGCACCACCGTGCCGGTGAACACCTCGAGTCCGCCCGGATAGTAGGGCGGCATGACGTTGAATCCGTCGGCGGCGCCGTGGCGGAACCAGTCCTCGATGGTGTCGGCGACCTGTTCGGGCGTGCCCGCGAAGACGCGGTGCCCGCGTGCGCCCGCGAGCCGGTGCAACAGTCCGCGCAGTGTGGGCCGATCGCGGGTGACGATGCCCGCGATCACCTGCCGGCGGCTGGCCGCGTTGTCGGTGACATCGCCCGCGCCGGCGAACAATTCGACGGGCACCGGTTCGTCGAGAGCCAGATTCCGCAGCGATTGCCCGGCCAGGCTTTCCAACTGCCCGAGGCCGTATTCGGGCACGGTCAGCTCGTTGAATTCGCGTTGCAGCTGTTTCGCCTGCGCTTCGGTATCGGCGATGAACGGGCTGATACCCGGCAGGATCTTCACATGCTCGGGGTCGCGGCCGAACTCGCGCGCCCGGCGTTTGATGTCGGCGTAGAACGTCTGGGCGTCCTCGAGCCGCTGGTGGGCGGTGAAAATGGCCTCGGCGTAGCGGGCCGCGAAGGCTCGTCCGTCGTTGGAGGCGCCGGCCTGCACCAGCACCGGATGGCCCTGCGGAGTGCGCGCGGCGTTGAAGGGTCCGCGCACGCGCAGATAGTCGCCGCGGAAATCGATGCGATGGATCTTGCCGGGATCGGCGTAGATGCCGGCGGCCCGGTCGAGCAGCACCGCGTCGTCGTCCCAGCTGTTCCACAATCCGACGACCGCGTCGACGAATTCGCGTGCCCGCGCGTAACGTTCGGTGTGATCGGGGTGGCGGTCCAGACCGAAATTGGCGGCGGCGAGATCGGTTCCGGTGGTGACGATATTCCATCCGGCGCGCCCGCCCGAGATGTGATCCAGCGAGGAGAACAGCCGCGCCAGATTGTAGGGCTCGTAATACGTCGTCGACGCGGTCGCGATCAGGCCCAGGTGGGTGGTGGCCGAGGCGATCGCGGTGAGCAGCGTGATCGGTTCCAGGCCGGGCGCGGCGTTGTAGCGCACGTCGGTACGCAGCGCGGGGCCGTCGGCGAAGAACACCGCATCGAGCGTGGCGGCCTCGGCGGTGCGGCCGATCTCCTGGTAGTAGGTCACGTCGTAGATGCGATCGGGGCGGCTGTCGGGATGCCGCCACGCGGCCTCGTGATGGCCCGCGGGATAGATGAAGGCGTTCAGATGCAGTTGCCGTTCACTCATACGAGCACACCCGTCCGATAGTCGCGATGATCCCGGTCTCCGGACCGGGCGACGGCAGTCAACCAAACGCCTGCGGTCGCGTAAACGGTTTGTGCGACGCGTGATTCGAACTCGGCCGACGTCCGCGGCCGCTCCACAGAATCCTGCTGATCGTAAGGATTCTCCGTGGCCGGGGCACCGGCGAGGATTTCTGTCGGGCATGTGTCGGCAACGGTTTCGGCCCCGTTTTCGAAGGAGTACGACGATGAGCGAGGCATGGCAGATCGATGCCGATGTGCTGGTGATCGGCGGCGGACCGGCCGCCTGCTGGGCCGCGATCCACGCCCGTGAGGCGGGAGCCGAGGTGGTGCTGGTCGACAAGGGGTACTGCGGCACCAGCGGCGCGACCGCACCCGCGGGGACCGGTGTCTGGTACGTGGCGCCGGATCCGGCGGCCCGGGCGGCGGCCAAGGCCAGTCGCGAGGAATTGGGCGGCTTCCTCGCCGACCACCACTGGATGGACCGCGTGCTCGATCATACCTACGCGAATATGCATCGGTTGGGCGAGGAAGGCCGGTACCCGTTCCCGGTCGACCCGCACACCGGCAACCCGATTCGCACCGGCGTGCAGGGCCCGGAATACATGCGCCGCATGCGGGCCTGGGTGCGGCGGCTGGGCGTGCGGATCGTCGACCACGCCCCGGCCCTGGAACTACTGGTCGACCGGGAAGGCACGGTCCGCGGCGCGGCGGGTTACCTGCTGCGCGAGCATCGGGACTACCGCGTGCACGCCGGCGCGGTGGTCCTGGCCACCGGCGGCTGCGCCTTCCTCTCGCGCGCGCTGGGCACCAACGTCGACACCGGTGACGGCGCGCTGATGGCCGCGGAGGTGGGCGCACGATTCTCCGGGATGGAGTTCTCCAACGCCTACGGCATCGCCGCGAAGGGCGCGACCGTCACCAAGACCGCCTATTACCGATACGCCACCTTCTTCCACGAGGACGGCAGCATTCTGGAGGGCGCCGGATCGGTGCAGGGACGGTCGGTCATCGCGCGAACTCTGTTGCAGGAGAGGGTATTCGCGCAACTGGATCGAGCGGACCGAACCACGCGGGAGCAGATGCGGCACGGACAGCCGAACTTTTTCCTCCAATTCGACCGCCGCGGGATCGACCCGTTCACCCAGCGTTTCGAGGTGGATCTGCTGGCCGAGGGAACGGTACGGGGGACCGGCGGGATCGAGGTGGTCGGCGACGAGTGCGCGACCTCGGTGAGAGGGCTGTATGCCGCGGGCGACGCGGCCACCCGCGAACGCATCTGTGGCGGATTCACCGGGGGCGGCAGTCACAATGCGGCATGGGCGATGTCGTCGGGCAGCTGGGCCGGGCGGGGTGCGGCGCGTTTCGCACAGCGAGGTGGCCGTCCGGACGGTCTGACCCGCGCAGGGCGAACCGGGTTGCGGCCCACGGGTTCCGGACGCATCGGTGCGGACGAGGTGCTCGCCGCGGCACGCGCCGAACTGCTGCCGGTCGAGAAGAACTATCTGCGCCACGGCGATCGGGTCCGTCCGGCACTGGTCGCCCTGGACGCCGTGTGGGCGGAGGCCGCCGCGGGGCTGCGGGCCACCGGCGCCGAGCGGGTGCGGGCGCGCCAGGCCGCCGCGATCACCGCGGTCGGGCGGCTCATGTACCGATCGGCGTTGGCACGCACGGAATCTCGCGGCATGAGCAAGTGGGCCGACCATCCGGCGCTGGATCCCGCGCAGCACCACCACATCCTCAGCGGCGGCCTCGACGAGGTGTGGACGGTGGCGGCGGCGTTGCGGTCGGCCGACGTCTCCGCGGTCGCGGCGGTGGCCTGATGATCGAACTGGTTCACGCCCCGGCCTGCATCGCCTGCGACAAATGCGTCGACGTCTGCCCGACGAACGTCTTCGATCGTGGCAGCGACGGAATCCCCGTCATCGCACGGCAATCGGACTGCCAGACGTGCTTCATGTGTGAGGCGTACTGCCCGACCGACGCACTGTACGTGGACCCGCAGTCCACGCCGCTGCCGTCGCAACACGAGCTGCCGCGGGAGCACATCGGCGCGTACCGGCGCGAGATCGGCTGGGGGAAGGGGCGCCGGCCGGGCAGTCTCACGGCGGTGGGCCCGGAACTTCCGCCCGGCCCGGCGCCGCGACCCTCGGCACCGTGACCCGGTCTGCGACGGCCGACATCGCTCGCCGGGTGTGAACGGCTCTTGCGCGACGCCATGAAACAACTTGGCTCGCAACGTAATTCCCGATTGGTCCGAAATGATCCGGCCGATCCCGGACTCGCTGCTGCCCGATGCGCACGCGGTGAACCGGCGTCGCGGCCGCGTAGAGATCTTCACCGCCCTGGCTCGATCCGGAAAAATGCTGCGCGAGTTGATCATCGCCGCCAAGGACACCGGCCACTGGGCAGCGGCCGGCACACCCGGTCAACTCGCCGACGCGATCCAGGAACGCTACGACGCCGGCGTTCTTGGACGTGATCGGCCTCGGCGGGCTCGACGACCCGCGCAACCGCGACTTCCTGCTCGCGGGCCTGCTCCCCGAACTTCGCCGCCGCGGCATCGTCGGCTCGGACCACGTGGGCGAGACCTTCCGCGACAACCTCGAGCTGCCGCCCCTGCCGCCGCGGAAGGAATAACGCGCCCTTCAGAATTCGAGGACGATGCGACCCCGGACGCCGCCCGCTTCGAGGAGTTCGTGAGCGTGCTCGGCTTGTTCGGCGGGGAAGGTTCGGGCCACCCGCAGGGTCAGCGCGCCCTCGGAGGCGAGGCGGCTCAATTCGCTGAGCGCATGGGGTTCGTCCAGGTGATCGCCGACCATCACGAGGTGGACCGAGATACCGCGCTCCGGTGTGGCCCCGCCGCCCAGGGCCGCGGGCCGCAGGATGACGAACGCGCCGCCGTCGCGCACCGCCGGGAGTACCGCATCGCCTTGCAGCGCGGTGTCGATCAGCGCGTCGACCCCGTTGGGAGCGTGCGCCCGGATGCGCGAGGCGAGGTCGTCGCCGCGCGGCAGGACGACGTCGGCGCCGAAGTCGCGGACCAGCTGCTCATCGGCCGGTTTCGCGTCGGCGATCACGGTGTAGCCGCGCGTTTTCGCCAGCTGGATCACGTACCCGCCGACCGCGCCCGCTGCCCCGGTCACCGCGATCGTGCGACCCGCTCGCGGGTCGAGCGCGTCCAAGGCGAACCAGGCGGTGAGACCGTTCATCGGAAGCGTTGCGGCGGAGACGAAGTCGCTTCCCTCGGGCAGGCGCGCCACCTGCGTCGCGGGTACCACGATCTTTTCGGCATAGGCGCCGCCACCGGCGAGCACCGGCAATGTGATCGCGACGACCCGGTCGCCACTGTGCCAGCCGGTCTCGGGGTCGGCCTCGTCGACGATTCCCGCGGCGTCCCATCCCGGAACGTACGGCGGCGTCACCTCGCGGTAGCGATCGTGGGCCATGCCGGACCGGGTCACGGTGTCGGAGGGGTTCACGGCCGCCGCGGCCACCCGGATCCGCACCTCACCCGCGCCGGCGTGCGGTTCGGGCACCTCGACCGGTCGCAGTACCTCCGGACCACCCGGCTTCTCGAATCCGATCGCCAGCATCGCACCTCCCGAGTTCGCAGTCGTGTTTCTCTCGGGGCAACCGTCGTCTGCCGGTGATTGTTCCGGGGACGGCGGTGCGTGAGCTCGGATCAGGTCCGCGCGCGAATGAGATGCGGGCCCGGCAGTGCCGGTCCGGTGCCGGGGAGGTCGGCGTAGGACCGAACCAATGCGATCCCCGGGTGATCCTCGATGTCGGTGAATCCGGCCGACTCCAGTTCGCTCCGCATCTGCTCCTCGGTGAAGAAGCTGATCCACGGTTCGCCTACGGCCGCAACGCGTTTCCCGCGTGCCTGCTGCCCCTCGTCGGGCGGGTAGGAGTAGTCGAACACCACGACCGCACCGCCGCCCTGGCCGGCGATATAGCGCAACGTCTCGGCGATGGCCGCGTGTTCGAGGTAGACCACCACGCCGAGCCAGACGTACACCGCGCTGCGGGCGCGATCCAGTCCGGCCTGTGCCAGCGCGTCGGCGAGGTTGTCGCGGTGGAAGTCCACCGGGGCGAACGTCATCGAGTCCGGCACCTCGATTCCCGCTTCCGCCAGGCGATTTCGCTTCCACGCCTGGGTGTCGGGATGGTCGACTTCGAAGAAGCGCACATCCGGATGGGGATTGCGGTAGGCGGCGGTGTCCATGCCCGCACCGAGCACGACCACCTGGCGGGTCCCGTCGGCGACGGCCTCCGCGACGCTGTCGTCGGCGAAGCGACTGCGCGTGGCCAGGAACAGCCGGCGCCGCCGGGCCAGTTCGGGATCCACGCCCTTGTCGAACGGATTGTTGCGGGCCGCGTCCTCGCCCACGAGCCGCACCGCCAGTGGATCGGTGAAGATCCGTGGTTCGTCGGCGAGTTGGTGATAGGCCCGTGCCTGCGCGGTGGCCATCGCGGTTGTGCTGGGTTGCCCGACCTGCATACCGGTCACCGTACGCCCGGGCCGGGACGTGATCATCGCGAGATCCGTCACGCGCACTTGCCGGTGGTTCGCTGGTTAGTCCGTGCAAAACTGGAACAGGTTATAGATTGGAGGGAGTCGAGAGTCTGGAGGAACGATGTCCGCGAATGCGTCGGCGGCGGAGCTGCTCGCCACGGTGGAACGATCCCCGCAGGCGGTCGCGGTGCACGATCGCGCGGCCTGGGTGGATCTGTTCGCACCCGACGGCCGGGTCGAGGATCCGGTCGGCTCGCGCCCGCACACCGGCCGCGCGGCGATCGAACGGTTCTACGACACCTTCATCGGTCCCAACGACATCGTCTTCCACGTCGACCACGACGTCGTGCGCGGTACCACGGTCTTTCGCGACCTCGCCCTCGCGACCACCATGTCCACCGGTGTGACGCTGCACGTGCCGATGCACCTGCGCTACGACCTGACCGAGGTCGGCGGCGAATGGAAGATCGGCCGCCTCTACGCCCACTGGGAGCTACCGGTCATGGTCGGCCAACTCCTGGCCGCCGGCGGTCGCGGGCTCGGCGCGGCCGCGAAACTCGCCCCGCAGCTGCTCGGAAACCAAGGCGTCGGCGGTGCATTGGGCTTCACCCGCGGTTTCGTCCGCGTCGGCGCGGCGGGAAAGCGGGCCGCCACCGGGTTGCTGGAAGCGGCCGGTCGCGGCGATGTCGCCGGTGTGCGCGCGGTACTCAGCCCGCGCGCGGTGGTGGAATGGCCGACCGGTTCCGATGTGGGGCACGCCGAATTCGTGAAGCGGGTACGCGGGCTCGAGGTCGGCAAAACGATCGCGGCGGGCCGGTTCGTGACCGTCAGCGTGCGCACCCCGGCCGAACGGGGTATCGCGGAGCTGGAGGTCGACGGCCGGCAGGTGGTCGCGTTGCGCGGCTTCGTCGCCGAGGACTGAACCGGTTCGCGTCAATTCATCGAGAAGCCTTCGGTGGAGAAGGTGAAGCCCTTTCGGGAGGCATCGTCTGCGCACGACACACCGGAATCTCGGGCCGTACAGGTGAAGCCGTCGGCCGACAGGGATGTGTTGTAGGGCAGGACCTTTGCCTGCTCGGATGCCAGCCGGAACACCGCTTGCCTCAGCACGGCGAAACGTGGTTCGCCGCCCCGCTCGATCAGAATCGTGTCGGGCGGAACCTGCTTGTGGGAGTAGTTGCTCTCGACCGTCGGAGCACCTTTCACCCCGATCCCCGCTCCGGTGTTCGTCGAGGGCTGACATCCGGCCATGTGCGGTTCACCGCCGACGATGATCGCGCAATGCCACCGGCCGGTCGGAGTGGTGAAGTAATAGCCGTCGATCCCGCCGGAGTTGGCGAAGTACGTGCGGGCATCGGCCACCGCTGTGCCGGGCACGGCCATATTGGACAACGCAACCGAAGTGCTTGCGGGCGAAACCGTCCCGACGCTCCGACCATCGGATACTGGCTGGCCGTCGCCGACCGTCTCGCCGGCCGAACCACCGCACCCGACAACGCCCATCGTCAGCAAGCAGATCGACATCGTGACGAACGGTGAAAGAAGTGCACGCCTGTTCATCGCACGCTTTCCGAAACCCTCACGGTCTCATCAGGTTCGAGTGGTCGGCCGACTTGCCGCAGATTGGCTACCGATTATCGCCGGGCTGGGCGGCGTCCACAATAAGCCGTTCGACCTACAGCCATGCAGGTCTTTGTGCAGTTCGGTTCGCCGCGCGGTGTGTCGTACGGCGCGTCGGCAATCCGATGGTGAACAGCGTCTTCCTGGGGCGCGCCCCCTCACCGGAAGCGATTCGCGATGGCCGTCGCGATCGCATCCGGCGCCTGTTCCTGGATGAAGTGCCGAGCATCCGGCAATTCGACGATTTCCAGATCGCCGAAAGCGGCTCGGAGGCGAGGCAGACATGCTTTCGGCCGGAACACCATGTCGCGCATCCCCCACACCGCCAGCGCCGGCTTGTTTCCGAGGAGCGCGGGAACATCTCGGGAAAGCTGCGCCAGCAGCGGGGCCGCAGCACGAATTTCGCCGGGCATCACCGCGAGCCCACACCGCGCCTCGGCGGAGGGCTGCACCGCGCGATAGTGCTCGGCTTCGGCCGCGCTGAGCGTGCGGCCCAATTCCGAGAGCAGCACGCGCTCGATGAGAAAATTCTGCTCGAGTATCCGGCGCTGCATCGGACGGCTGCTCATAATCGCGCTGAACGCCTTGTTTGCCATTGCTTCGATCGGCCAGAATACCGTGTTACCCAACACGATTCCCCGTACCCGATCGGCACGCACCACCGCCGCGCCCAACCCGATGGGCCCGCCCCAATCCTGTCCCATAACGATGAAATCGTCGAGCCGCAGATGATCGATCAACTCGCCGAGCACGGCGGTGTGCTCCGCGACCGTATAACCGAAACCGGTGGGCCGCTCGGACAATCCGAACCCCGGATAGTCCACCGCGACACATCGATACCGATCCCGCAGCCCCGTCACGATGTGGCGGTAGAGAAAACTCCACGTCGGAGACCCGTGGCAGAACAGGACCGCCGGCCCGGAACCTTCGTCGATGTAGTGCACGCGTCCGGCCGACGAGTCGAACCAGTGCGATTCGAACGGGTACAGACTCATGTCCGGAACGAATTCGATCATCATGCTGCCCTCCCTTCGGGCCAGGCTATCCCGGCCGCCCGGCGCGCGCTGCGACCCGAATCACCCTGATCGCGAGACCTGGAAACTCGGGGCTGTTTCGGTGTTCGAGGGCTTCCTACGCTTCGAGGTGTTACCAGGGCCGGAGTCGGCCCTAACACCTATTGAATTGGAGAAGTCCCATGAGCAAGCGATTCGCGGTCACCGTCCTGACTGCTGCCGCGCTGGCACTGCCGCTCGCAGCCACCGCACCGTCCGCATCCGCGGCGACGACCGGCACGGGTTCGTCCTCGGGTTCGGCCGATGCGCTGAGCAATCTGATCTGCCAGTTCCGTGACTATCTCGGCATGGGCGGATGCGTCTACCACATCCCCTGAACGGAAAAGTTCCGTCTTCGGCTTGACCTTGACCCTGGGGCAGGGTTCGACGATGGTTCGCATGAACAACAACGCACTGCACACCGTCGCCGACCAGATCCGTCCGCAGGTGGCCGCCTTCTGTGAGTCGGACCAGGTTCCCGGCTACGTCGCCGGGGTCTATCACGCGGGCGAGCAGGTCGTCGTCTCGCACGGGACCGCGAACCTCGCGACCGGCGCTCCGATGCGTGACGACACCGGCTTTCTCTTCGGTTCCGTCACCAAGGTGCTCACCACCACGCTCGTGCTGCAGCAGGTCGAACGCGGGCTGCTGACACTCGATGCGCCGGTGGTGGACTACCTGCCCGAATTCGCGCTCGGTGATCCTTGCGCCGCTGGCAAAATCCTTGTCCGGCATTTGATCTCACATACCAACGGCATCGATGCGGACTTGTTCTTCCCCGATGCGGAGGGCCGCGATGCCCTGAAACACTACGTCGAGGGCCTCGCGAGGTGCGCCACCCTGTTCGAACCCGGCGAGCAGCTCAGCTACTCCAACGGCGGCATGATCGTCGCCGGGCGACTGCTCGAAGTGGTGACCGGCACGTCCTATCCGGATCTGCTCCAGCGGGAGCTGTTCGGACCGGTCGGCATGACGAACTCGAGTACCTCTGCGCGACAAGCGATTCTGCGCAGCACGGCGGTCGGGCATTTCATCGATCCGGAAACCGGGGGCGTCGAGCCGACCGGCATGTTCATGCTTCCCGACACCTGGGGGCCGGCCGGCGGCACCCCGATCGGCACGGTCGCCGACCTGCTGGCGTTCGGACGCACGCACCTCGCCGGTGGCGTCGCGCCGACCGGCGCCCGGATCCTGTCCGCGGAGTCGACCGCGACGATGCAACGAGTGACCCACGATATGAACACCCCGAACGTCCCGCCGATGGGACTGGGGTGGGTGCGATACCCGTTCGGCGCCACCACGGTGCTGGCGATGTCGGGCGCGTCGCCGGGCGGGGTGTCCATCCTGTGCGTCGTCCCCGAACACGACCTGGTCTTCACCGCCTTCGGCAACACCTCGGGAGCGATCCTGCTGCACGATCGGCTGCTGCGGTGGCTGCTGACCGAGCATCTCGGCATCGAAATCCCCACGCTCGTCGATGCATTCGACACAAACGTCGACCTCACCCCCTATGCGGGCACCTACCGGTCCGGTCAGCTCCGCGTCGAGGTCGACATCGTCGACGGGCAGCTCGAGGAGCGCGTGACCTACGAACCCCACGACGCGATGCAGGAACGTATCTTCACCGCGTTCGCCGGTGGCGCGACCTCGGCGCCGCCGCAACGCTACGTCCCGGTCCGGCCCGGTCTGTTCGCCCCCGCGGGCTATCCGCCGGAGATCTTCGACGGCTACCTGCGGTTGCTGCTCGTCTCCTACCACGACATTCGCGACGGTCGCGCCCGCTTCCGCAATGCCGGCGGCCGCCTGACCCGGCGTTCCTGATCGTCCCGGCGCGCGGAAGGATGTCTCCTATGCTCACGATCGGACAGCTCGCGGACTATGCGGGGGTGACCGTCAAGGCCGTGCGCCACTATCACCAGCGCGGCCTGCTCGCCGAACCCGACCGCGACGCCTCCGGCTACCGCCGCTACACCGCGCAGCACGCCATCGACCTGGTCAAGATCAGAACACTGGCCCACGCCGGGGTGCCGCTGGCCCGCGTCAAGGATCTGCTCGACGCCGACCCCGGCGCCCTCGCGGCGGCCCTCACCGAGATCGACCACGACCTCGAACAACGCATCGAGCAGCTGCGGCGAACCCGGGAGCAACTCACCCAGCTGCGCGGCGGGGACCGCCTCTATGTGTCCGCGGACGTCGCCGACCACCTCGATGAATTGCGCGAACTCGGCGTCAGCGAACGCCAGATCCAACTCGAACGCGATGGTTGGATCCTCATGCAGACCGCCTCACCCACGGCGGCCGCCGCATGGATCGCCGAAAAGCGCACACTGCTCGACGATGCCGAATTCCGCGCCATCTATCTCGACTACGACGCGGTCTACGATTGTTCCCCGGCGGACCCGCGCCTGCCCGAGCTGGCGGCGCGGACGCGAGAGTGGTTCGCGCGCAGGGACAATGCGACGACCGTCGTCCCGGACCACGATGCGACCATTGCCCAGCTGGCGGTCCGGTCGCAGCCGGGCGCGACTTCCCCGGCGTGGGATCGGCTCGCCGAGCTGATGCGGGAGCCGGACGAGGGGAAGTGACGGGAGCTCGCCGCAGCAACCTGCACGCAACAAACTACCGTGCTGTCTGTTTTGTCAAAAACATTGAATTACAACGGTTTCCGCTAGGGTGTCGGCCGTGCCCATACAACGAATGGCAGGCAATCTCGCAGGACATCGGACAGGACACGCAACATCTCGCGCGGGGGACGCATGCTGAACGACGCAGACGCGGTACGTAGCAGCGCCCGGCCGGCCGATCACGGTTCTCCGGCGCATTCCGCCGAACCACAGATCCGGTTGGACACCACCGAATTCGCGGCCGACCCGCACCGCGCCTACGAATCCATGCGCAGCCGTGGGCCGCTGGTGCCGATCGAGTTGGCGCCCGGTGTGCCGGCCACACTGGTGATCGAATATCAAGCAGCGCTGCAAATTTTGAACGACGAGGCTCGCTTTCCCGCCGATCCGCGCCGGTGGGAGAAGAACGCTCCGCCGGACTGCCCGGTGACCCCGATGCTCGGCTATCGCCAGAACGCCCTGCGCACCGCGGGCGCGGAACATGCCCGCTACCGGCGCACGATCACCGACGCGCTGGACACCGTCAACCTGCACAAGGTGCACGGCGCGGTCGCACGCGCGGCCGACGCTCTCGTCAACTCCTTCTGCGAGCGCGGCACCGCCGATCTGCGGATGGATTACGCCTTCCCGCTGACCTTCCGGGTTCTCAGTGAGCTGATGGGCTTCCCCGAAGACGCCGCATCGGCGGCCTACCAGGGGATGGCCGCGATGCTGGACGGGGTCGGCGCCGAAGAAGGTCAGCAGCGGTTCATCGAGGCGCTGCTCGCGGTGGTCGAGCAGAAGCGCGAGCGCCCCGGCGACGACCTGACCTCGCGACTGCTGACCCACCCCGAGGGCCTCGACCCCATGGAGATGGTGAACCAGGCCGCGTTGTTGTTCTCGGCGGGCACGGAACCGACCTGCAATCTGATCCTGAACACCCTGCTGCTGTTGATGGCCGACGAAGAGTACGGCGGCAACGTGCTCAGCGGCGCCATGGACACCCGCGATGCCATCGACGAGGTGCTGTTCGCGGACCCGCCGCTGGCCAATTTCTGCATGACGTATCCCAGACAGCCGCAACTCATCGGCGACGTGTGGTTGCCCGCCGATCAGCCGGTGGTCGTCAGCTTGGCGGCATGCAACACCGATCCGCGTATCGTCGGCGGTGACCGGCGCGGAAACCGGTCTCACCTGGCGTGGGGAGTCGGCCCGCACTCGTGCCCGGCGCAGCAGCTCGCGCAGACGATCGCGCGGCATGCCGTCGACCTGCTACTCGATGCGCTTCCGGATATTCGCCCGGAAGTTCCTGCGCAGCAACTAAGTTGGAGGACCGGGCAGTTTCACCGCGCCTTGGCAGCCCTGCCGGTGGTGTTTCCCGCATGCCCGCCGATGCGTCTCACCTGATGGAGGGTCCGATGACAGATACGCAGCCGCTGGTGCTGGATCCCAGCGCCGCCGACATCCAGGGCGAGCTGGCCCGTATTCGCGCTCGCGGCCCGGTCGCCCAGGTGGTGCTGCCCGGCGGCGTGCCGGCCTGGTCGGTCACCGACGCCACCGTGCTCAGGCAGCTGCTCACCGATTCGCGTGTCTCCAAGGACGCACATCAGCACTGGCCGCGGTTCATCGACGGTGAGATCGGCCCGGACTGGGTGATGTTTCCGTGGGTGGCGGCGAGAAATATGCTCACCACCTACGGCGAGCAGCATCAGCGGCTGCGCAAACTCGTGGCACCGGCGTTCACGAACAAACGCACCCAGGCACTCCGGCCGCGGATCGAAGCGTTCGTCACCGAACTGCTCGACGAATTGTCCGCTGTCACCGACGGCGAAATCGTCGATCTGCGTGCGGGTTTCGCCACCGCGCTGCCGATTCGCGTCATAGGCGAACTGATGGGCGTTCCGGACGGGATGGATAATCAACTACGCATCCACGCGGACGGAATTCTCGATACCAGCCTCGACCCCGCCGAGGTCGGTGCGCATTTCGGGGCACTGTTCGTCCTCATGGAGGAACTGTTGCGGCACAAGCGCGAGAACCCGGGCGACGACCTCACGACGGTTCTGATGAACGCCCACGACGACGCGGACGGATCACGGCTCGACGAACAGGAGTTGCGTGACACGCTGCTGCTGATCATCACCGCCGGCCACGAAACCACCGCGAATCTACTGGACCACAGCATTATCGGCCTGCTCACCCATCCGGAACAGCGGAAGGCAGCCCTCGCAGAACAGATTCCGTGGGCGGAGGTGGTCGAAGAAGGGCTTCGATGGAATGCGCCGCTGGCGCATATGCCGATGCGATTCGCGGTGGAAGACATCGACATCGCCGGTGATCCCGGCGGTGTGCGGATCAACCGGGGAGATGTGATCATCGCGTCCCTGGCCGGTGCGGGGCGTGATCGGAAACTGCACGGCGACAACGCCGATGCGTTCGATGCCGGGCGGCCGTCGAAAGAACACCTCGCATTCGGGTACGGGGTGCATCGTTGCCTGGGGGCGCCGCTGGCGCGGCTCGAGGCGACGATAGCGCTCCCTGCTCTGTTCACGCGGTTCCCCGATATGGAACTCGCGATGGATCCTGCTGAGCTGCGGCCGATTCCGAGCATCGTCACCAATGGGCATCGCGAGGTTCCGGTTCACCGGACGGCGCACAGGTCCTGATCAGCCGATCGGAAGATGGCCGTGGGCAAACGAAACCGGCCAGCCGGAGTCCTGCTGAACGCTGTGCGAGCTGTTGTAAGCCTGCCGGGCGCTGACGTACCGCCGGAGACTGCCTGTGTGGGAGGCGATGTCTACGCGGTGCCGGCGGTCGGTGTGCGGAACGCGCGTCGATACGCGCCCGGCGTGGTGCCGACCTGGTCGCGGAAGCGGCGGCGCAGATTGACCGCCGAGCCCAGCCCTACCCGGACGGCGATGGCATCGACCGGCAAGTCCGTGTCCTCCAACAGAACTCGCGCCCGCGCCACCCGGCGTTCCAGCAACCACCCACCCGGACTGGCGCCGAGCTGATCGGCGAACCGGCGCGCCAGCGTCCGCGGGGACACGTTGATATGCGCGGCCATATCGGCCACCGACAGCGAAGTCTCGAGCCGCGCCTCCGCCCATTGCAGCAAGCCGTCGAATCCGTCCTCGACCGGCGACGGCGGCGCGTACTGAACCTGACCGCCATCGCGATGTGGCGGCATGACCATGTGCCGCGCGATCAGTGCGGCATGCGCGGCGCCATGATCCGTGCGAACCAGGTGCAGGCACAGGTCGATTCCCGCACCCGCCCCCGCACTCGTGGCCACATCGCCGAGGTCGACATACAGCCGATCCGGCTCCACCCGAACCCGCGGAAACTCCCGCGTCAATTGCCCGGCCCGCGCCCAATGCGTCGTCGCCGAACGCCCGTCCAACAGTCCGGTCCGCGCCAACGCGAACACCCCGGAACAGATCGTCACCAGCCGCGCCCCACGGCCATGCGCGCGAACCAGCGCCCGCCGCACCGCACCCGACAGGGGCGTCTCCACCGGCAACCATCCCGGAATGATCACGGTATCCGCCGAGTCCAGCGCCGCCAGCCCCCGAGTCACCGATATCGCATAGCCCGCAGTCGTAGGCACCGCACCCGGCGCCTCCGTGCACACCTCGAACCCGTAGTGCTGCGGCACCCCTTCTCTGGGGGTACCGAAAACCTCCACGGCACAACCGAGTTCGAACGTCGACTGCATCGGCCGCACCAACGCCACCACACGATGCATGGCAAGAATGTACCCCTCAACGTCATCTCAGACACTGTCGAGGACCCATCGGCATCCGGCACCGTGGCAGCTATGAACCCCGAGATCCTCGCCCAACCCGGCTACACCTGGACAAACCTCGCCGAAGCCCCCAGCCGCGAACTCTTCCCGGGCATCCGGCAACGCCAACTGTGGAAAGGCGACAACGGCGCCCACGCCCACGTCCTGGAAATGGACCCCGGCACCTCCTGGCCCCGCCGCGACGTGCACGAACCCGGACCCGAGGAGGTCTACGTCCTGACCGGCACCTTCAACGACGGCGCGCGCGACTATCCGGCAGGCACCTTCATCCACGCCCCGGCGGGAAGCTGGCATGTTCCGGCGAGCGAGACGGGGTGCACCCTGTTCCTCTTCTATCCCGAGGGGTAGTCAGGTCCTCGACGGCCGCAATCGGCTCAGAACTCCAGGTCGGACCACGGGATACTGATCGGGAACGGGTGATTGATGGTCACCGCACCGGCGTCGGTGGGGGACCAGGCGCCGGCCAGGACGTAGTTGGCGCGGTGCAGCACGGTGATGCCGGGGTCCGGAGGCTTCACTTCGGGGATGAGCGTGTAAGCGAGTTGGAACCCGGGCGTAGAGAGCATTTCGCGAGGGCTGTTCCGGCTACAGCTTCACGAAGAAGCCGCCTGAGAACGCTCGGTGTCCCGGTGTCGTTTTGCGCGCAGCGCGGATTCGGGAGCGTTTCGCATCTCCGGTGTCGATCGGCACGCGTCTCATGGGGTCGTGACCTACGAGACGCGTGACAATCGGTGGCCGGTGACGGGATTGCGAATATGCGCGGCGGGGCCGCTAGGCAGCCGGATCGGTGAGCCTGCCGTGTTCTACGGCGGCGGTGAAGGCATCCCAGTCCGCTGGCGCGAAGGCGAGTGCGGGTCCTGTCGGATTCTTGGAGTCGCGCACACCGATCATGCCGTCGGCGAGGAAGGCGACCTCGACACACTCTTGGCTGCCGCCGCTGTGACTGCTCTTGAACCAGCGGGCCCTGGATAGATCAGCGTTCACCCTGCGAACTCCCTTGCCTTCTCCCGCAGCAGTTTTCTGCTGTCCTGCTCATCCAACGCTACCTTCCTGAGGCGGGCATGTGCCTGGCGATACCGTTCGACGACCTCGGCATCGTCGAAATACATTGCTCCGGTGTATCCCTCGGCGTACACGACGGACGGCTCGACCGGCCTTTCACTGGTGTGTTGGTCGAAGTCCAGGATGATGAAGGGGCCGGTCAAGTCGCCCAGCGGGACGCCGGCGCTGAATGACAGAACTCGAACCGAGATGTTCGATCGGGTGCCCATATCGGCGAGATGACGGAGCTGCACGCCCATCACGCGACGTGTTCCGACGACACGATGCAAAGCGGATTCCTCGAGGATCACTTCTATCGTTAGTGGCGCCGCCTTCTTTGTGATCAGAACCTGACGTCGCGTCCGCATCTCGACCCGCCTGCCTATCTCGCTGTCCGGTTCGGCCGGATGCGCCAGTCGGCTCAGGGTATGCGCGTATTCGGCCGTCTGTAGCAGCCCCGGCACCAACTCGGCGAATGACGTCAGTTTTGCCGCGCTGGACTCCAAGCCCATGTAGACATCGAAGTTCACCGGTATCAGATCCCCGTACTGATGCCACCAGCTCTTGCTGTTCCCCTGCTGGGCAAGCCCTTTGAGCGCCTCGGTTGTCGTCTCGTCGGCGCCGCAGACTTGGCAGATCGCGTCGACGTCCCACAACCGGATCCGGTCGGCGGTGCCGGCCTCGAGCCGCTGGACCGTCGTGGCGCCGCGTTCGATGCGGCGCGCGAGTTCCGCGATCGTCAGTCCGGATCCCTGACGTAGCTCCCGCAGATACCGTCCGAGCTGACGGCGGGGGAGCGTCGAACTGATATCCACCATGACGAGCTGCCTCCTTTGGATGCGGCGATCCGGGGTTGTGGATGGGCGCCGCGGGGTTCTGGGACGACGAGCTTGGACTTCTGATGAATCGGAGCGGAATATCCATCGTTGCTTGTGGGCTCGCCGTCAATTCACTGTGCTGGGAACGCATTTGGGGCCGAGCCTGCTGCACAGCCGTCGGCCCCTCCCATCGAACCGAGGCATCGCAGTGATGACAGCAGATCGAGTGGAACGGCCCGAGTTGGAGGATTCGTTGGCACGCACACACGGACGAGATCACGCGGCAGTTGGCGAGCGTATCACCGAGGCCGACGGATTGCGTGCGGTATGGCGATCGACGCGAAATCCTCTCGGCCGCATCGAGATAACGGCCGTGATCGATGCGGACGCGCGACCGCGGCAGGTTGCGACGTTCGCGCCCGGTACGGACCTCGCTCAGGCGCGTGAACTGTATCCGAAGTGGAATCAATTGTGGGACAACGTCAAGCGTGATTACTGGGCAGACATAGCCGCCTCGGCCGGCTGCGCACCGGTGACAGGAGGGGAGAACCTTCGGTGAAAGATGCGAACCCGATGCGAGGCGCTGCATCCGAAGTCGCCGCATGCTCGCCTGATCACGGCGCGAGATCCGCACCGGACGAGGGTCCTCGCCATCGCCTTCCCGGCCGTGTCGGACGGGCTGCTGTTCGAACGTCGATCGTGAAGGACCGGGACATGACGGGCTGGAGCGCAACCGGTGAAGAGGCGGAATCGCTGGCGGCGCTGCGGAAGGTCGCCGGTGCGCTGGCAGTGATGTCCGTCGCGCGCAGCAAAGCTGTCGGGCTGGTACGTACAGAGATCTCGGGTCCCGACGCAGCGGCGCATGACCTCGAAATCCAATGTTTCGCTCATCGACTCGGATTTCGCTGGCTGTGCACATTGCGCCCACCCGAGGGGATGCGCGACCCGATCGGCGACATCCTCGCGATCGCGGCGGGGATGGGCGCGGCGGCCATCCTCGTGTTCGACCTGGCCCACATCGACGATCTGCCCGAACGCGCGACCGCCGACTTCGATTTGGCCACCGTCGCACCACCTCGGTTGTGGCTGCGTGGAATGACGCAACCGTATGTCGTAGAGCCGCCACCGGTGAACGACTGCACCTGGGAGCCCACCCATCTCGAACGAGACTGTGCGCGCCGATTGTGGGAGATCCACCGGGATTGCTTCCCCGGCTGCCTGGCCGGACTCGCCGCGACCGCAGCACTGTCGGCGCTGGACGAGGTGGACTGATGTGGCCGAACTATTCGTGCAAACCTCCGCCGCTTATGCGGAAAACTCGCACATCGGGCCGAGTTTGCACGAAAAATTCGGACCACGGCGTTCGCTTGTAGGTGCACCCGTCGCTGCGGCGGGATGCCGCACGGCGGGGCCGACCCGCTGGGTGTAGCCAGGTGGCTGCCGCCACGCGCGAAGTGGTCAATAGACCAATGGAATAGCGCTGCCGCAGGGTGCGGGCCTTCTGCTCACAAGACGCCTGTCCCTTTTGCGAAAACGCTAGCTGGAGGGCTGCCACAGCCCCTATTCTCACCAAGCACGAGGTGACGCTGTCGGCTGACGGCGAATCCCCTGCCGCGCTTGTTGGTTCATTCTCTGGAGTCACCCCCTTTGTCAACCCCACCTTCCGACCTGCCTGCGGCCCCGGGCTGCCCTGTTCATCAGGCCGGCACCCCGTTCGACACCGACGGCCCCCGAATCGTGCTGGACACACCGGAATTCGTCGCCGACCCCCATCGCGCCTATGAAGCGATGCGCCGTCGCTATGGCTCCATGGTGCCGATCGAGCTGGCGCCCGGCGTGCCGGCGACGCTGGTCATCGGCTATCACACCGCGTTGCAGATCCTCAACGATCCCGACCATTTCCCGGCGGACCCGCGGGCGTGGGAGAGAACCATTCCCGAGGATTGCCCGGTGCTGCCGATCATGCGCTGGTATCCGAACGTGATTCGCAGCGCGGGCAGTGCTCATGCGCGGTATCGGCAGGCGTTCACGGCCGCGTTCGACAGGGTCGACCTGCACGAGTTGCACACCACCGTCGAGAAGATCGCCATCCCGCTGATCAACGAATTCTGCGAAGCCGGTTCGGCGGATCTGGTCTCGCAATACGCCTTCCCGCTGGCTTTCGAGGTGCTGAACCGCATGGTGGGCTGTTCGGCTGATTTGGGCCGGCGCGTGGCCACCGGGATGGCGGCGATATTCGACACGATCAACGCGGCGTGGGGGATGGACCATATGGCTCAGGCGCTGATGGAACAGGTCCAGCTGCGCCGCAACGCACCCGGCGACGATGTCACCTCGCATCTGGCCCATCATCCGGCCAAGCTCACCGACGAGGAGATGCTCCGCAACCTGATCGTCTTCTACGGCGGGGGTATCGAGCCGCAGCAGAATCTGATCTCCAACACGCTGTTGCTGATGATCACCGACGAGCGTTTCGGCGGCGACATCCTCGGCGGCAGCCTGTCGACTCGCGATGCGCTGGACGAAGTGCTGTTCACCGATCCGCCGCTGGCCAACTTCTGCATGAGTTATCCGCGCCAGCCGATTCTGATCGACAACACCTGGCTGCCGGCTCATCAGCCGGTGGTGATCAGTCTGGCCGCCTGCAACAACGATCCGGATATCGCTGGCGGGGACCGCACCGGGAACCGATCGCATCTGTCCTGGGGTGCGGGCCCGCACGCGTGTCCGGCGCGGTCGGTGGCGTATCTGGTGGTGCAGGACGCGATCGACCAGCTGCTCGATGCGCTGCCGGAGATCCGGCTCGCCGTCGATCCGAGCGAGATCCGTTGGCGCCCGGGACCTTTCCATCGTGCGATGGCGGCGCTGCCGGTCGTCTTTCCTCCGGCGCCGCGGCTGAATCTGGTTTCCTGATCAGGTGAGGCGGTAGGCGGTGTAGCGGACCTTGTTCGCTTCCCGGATCGCCGACGCCACGAAGATGGACTGCTCGAGCTCGGTGAGCAGAGGATCGGATGTCTCCACGCGTACGACGAGGCGGAAGTAGTACTCGGACGGATCGACCGGATCTCCCCGCAACAAGGCCTCCAGGACCTGCGGTGCTCCGCTGCGAATGCCGGAGGTCCGGAGGTAGATGTGCGTGCCGTGCGCGGTGCGCGCCGAGTAGCGGGTGTCGATCTCGATGGCGCCGTCGGGGCGGATCAGCTGCCAGTCCGCGCCGCCGGGCAGGATGTCGGCGTCGAACAGGCCGCTGACCCGGCCGCCGATGATCGGCACGACGCGGCGGTGTCCGGCGCGGGTCGTGCCGTGGTCTTCCGGCGGGCCGAGGCGTGCCTCCACCTGGAACGCCGCCTCCAGTCCGGGAACCGCCGGGGCGCTCACGACGACCACACCGGCAGTTCGATCCGCGACGCAGACGCCGGGGCGTGCGAAATCTCCTGCTTCGCAACGTGAATGGTCGCCGCGGTGGCGGCCGGCTCGCCGGATCCGGGATTGCGGGCGTACCGCGGGTGGGCGCCGGAGCTGATCTGCACGCTGATGCGGTGGCCGGCCGCGAACCGATGGAAGGTAGGCCACAGCCGCACCTCGATATCCCGGAAACCGTCGGCGTCCGGGGCCGGGTCCGTGTCGGTCGTGGCGATACTGCCGATGCGGCGAACGCCGTCACAGACCGTCATCGACCGTCCGTCGGGGTGGAGATCGCAGATCCGGACGAAGATGTCGGCGCTGGGCTGTGACGAGCGAAAGCTGATGTGCGCCACCGGCTCTCCGGCGACCGTGACCGGGGTGGTGAGTGGCTCGCCACGGAATACGGTGACGTCGGGGCGGCGCTCGTGTGCGGCGTTGTCGACCGGGGCCGAAGTCGGGCCCAGGCTGGGGCCGCCGACAGCGGGCGTGGGATCGGCGGGGTCGTAGACGTAGCTGGTGATACCGCCCTCCGGGGGAGCCGGGCCGAGTTTGCGCGGCGCGTGCAGATACAGCGTCTCGCTCGTCGTGCCGGGCGGTGGCCAGCTGTGCAGGTCGTGCCATTGTTCGGCGCCGGTGAGGTACGCGCGCACGGGTGCGACCCGCTTGCTCGGAGCATCGGCGAAATGCTCCTTCAGGAATTCGACGGTCTCGCGAATCGTCGGCGCGCCCATATCTCGGGTGAGATGTCCCCAGCGGCCGACGGTGAGGCGCGGGGGCCGTCCGGCTTCGGCGAGCTGCGCGTAGTTGCGCAGCTGCCAGGGCAGGAAGATGTCGTACCAGCCGGTGATCATGTACACCGGCGCGGTGACATCGGGAACCGAGGCGGTATGTGACTGCTGGGTCCAATAGTCGTCGGTGAGCCGTTCGTGAGCGACCCAGTCCTGGTACCAGTGCACCCGGCGACCGTTCGCGGCCACATCGCCGCCCGACAGGGGGAGTACGTCGAATGCCTTGCGCAGCTTGCGATCCGGACGCAGCTGGCCCAGCAGCAGGGCGAGCAGCTGCCGGTGGATCATCCGGTCCATCATCTGCGTCCAGCCGAGTGCGTTGCGCAGCGCGAACGCCGCGTTGTCCCAGGTGATGGCGCCGAAATCGGGCATCGTCACGATCAGGCACAACGCATCGGGCGCGATGCCCGGGTCTTCCTTCTGCAGCTTGCCGGCCACCGCCCACTGTGTGAAGCCCATATAGCTGGGGCCGAAAGTGACCACTTGCCCTGTGCACCAGTCTTGTTCGCGAACCCAGCGGTGGGTCGCGATACCGTCGCGCTGCTCATCGATCTGCGGGGTGAACACACCGCGGGATCCCCAGGTTCCGCGGCAGCTCTGGAACAGCACCGGAAACCCCTCGCGGGCCAGGGCGCGAGCATGGCCGGCGACCGGGCCGCTGCGTCCGTACGGGCCGCGGATCACGATCGTGGGCAGCCGCGGATCCGTGTCGCCGATCGGTGTGATCAGGTCGGCGAGCAACTCGACACCGTCGTCCATCGGGACGCGCAGGTTCCTTCGGATGGTGATGTCGTACGGGCCGGGGACGAGTCCCTTGATGATTCGCGCTTGTATCCACCGCGAAAGGCGCTGGCGGGGGGTGCTCATTCGGTTTCCTCCGCGGTCTGGAGTCGGTGGAGGGCCTCGCGCAGGCGTTCGAGCGCGGGAAGCGCAGTGGCCAGCGCGGCCCGGTCCTCGGGAGCGAGAGTCGCCGCCGCGGCGGTGATGAGGGCGCCGCTGGCCTGGTCGAAGCGGGCGAACAGATCGTGAGCCCGGGCGGTGGTCGCGATCTCGACGTGGCGGCGGTCGCCGGGCCGGGGGCGTCGTTCGATCAAGCCGTTCGCCTCCATCGTGGTGAGCAGGTTGCTGACCGTTGGGCGGCTCAGCCCGAGTCGTTCGGCCACTTCGCTCGAGGTGCTGACGGTGCCCGGCGGCAGGGCGCGGACGATTTCGATCTGCGCGTCCGGGATCTCCGGAAGACGTTCGGCGGCACGGGCTGCGGAGAGCAGGCTTCGGCGCAGCGGTGAGATGACCGATGCCAGGCGTGCGGGATCGAGATCGGTCACGAGATATTCCCCTCGCTGGACGGTGGGGTCAGTGACGGCCGGGTGTTGAGGGTGTCGGGATGGAATCCGGCGGCCTTCTTGTACCCGGTCGCGATGGCGGCGAGCTCCTCGGACGAGATCACGTCGTGGATGTGCGTGAATCCGTTCGGCGCCCGTTCGTGGGCCAGAACCATGACCTGCTCGGGGCCCTGCTTGCGGTTGCTGTGCACCAGGGCTGTCGTGGCGGGGCGTCGATCCTGCTCGTAGGCCGCGAGAGCCTCGTCCGGAGTGCGGGCGGTGGCGAGGTGGAACGCGAGGGTGCGAGCATCGAGGATGGCTTGCGATGCCCCGTTCGAGCCGTTCGGATACATCGGATGCGCCGCATCGCCGAGCAGGGTGGTTCGTCCGTAGGTCCACCGCTCTAGCGGATCACGGTCGACCATCGGATATTCGAGAATTTCTTCTGCGGCACCGAGCAATTCGGGAATATCGAGCCAGGGGAACCGCCACTCGCGGAACAGCTCCACGATCTGCGCCGGTGCGACCGCGCGGTTCCAGTCGGCGTTTTGCCCACCGAATCCGACGGTCCGGCGCTCGGCGATGAAATTGATCGCATCATGGATCGGATATGCGACGAACTTCTGCTCGGCGTCACCGGCCATGATCATCGTGCGGCCGTCGAGGAAGCCGGGCAGCTTGGCTGTTCCGCGCCACAGCGTCAGCCCGTTCCACACCGGCGGGCCCTCGTCCGGCCGATGCTCGTGGCGCAGGGCCGAATGGATACCGTCGGCACCGATGATCAGATCGGCGTCTACGGTCAATTCTCCTGTCGCCGTGGCGAAGTGGGCTTGGCCGTCGGCGTCCGCGGCAAGGAGGCGATGTCCGGTGCGAACGGTGTGCGCGCCCAGCCTTTCACGCACGGCGTCGAGCAACTCCATCTGCAAACTGCCGCGGTGCACCGACAGTTGCGGCCAGTGGTATCCGGCATCGAGGCCGCGAGGCTCGGACCAGATCTCCTGGCCGAACCGGTTGTAGTAGGCCAGATTTCGCGGCGCCACGCCCAATGCGGCGACCCGATCGCCGAGCCCGAGTTCGGTCAGCTCACGCACGGCATGCGGAAGCAGATTGATCCCGACACCGAGCGGCCGCAACGCGTCGGCGCGCTCGTACACGGCGATATCCCGGAACCCGGCCGCATGCAGGCTCAGGGCCGCGGCGAGGCCGCCGATACCGGCGCCGACGATCACGATCCTCATGAGTGAGCAGTTTTGCAACAAAACTAATCGGGGTCAATGGGGGCGGTCTTCTGCCGTCCGGCTGGGCGTGCACCGGACTTCCCCGACTCTTGTGATGATCAATAAGGGGAACCGAGTGGCCGTCGCGCGCGTCCTAGACTGCAGGAGGATGTGTGCGCGGGGACCAACGGGAGGCATCGGTGATACGTAAGGCGGCTACGGCTGTGCTGGCGGCTGCGGTGGTGTTGGTGGTGGGGACCGGGTGTTCCTCGTCGACTTCGGGGACGGCGTCGCCGGAGACGAGTGATCCGAAGGGGGCGACTGCGGCGCTGTGGGACCCGTGCACGCAGGTCACGGATGACGTGTTGCGGCAGGCTGGGATGGACCCGGCGACCAAGACCACCAACATCGGTGGTGTTGCGGTGGACGGTTGGAAGCTCTGCTCTTGGCATGACAACCCTGACTACTACTACACGCTCGGGGTTTGGTCGTCGCTGTTCACGATCGAGGATTTGAAGAAGAAGCCGGACAACGTCGATTTCCAGGCAGTGACCGCCGGCGGAAGAAACGGCTTCCAATATCGAACTGCTTCGGACAAGAACGGCACGAACTGCTATGTGGCCTTTCCGGCAAGCCAAGGGACCTTCGAGGTCTCCATCTACAACATGAGCTCTCGCGCCGCAGAAGCGCCGTGCAGCCACGCGGTGAGCGCCGCTGCGGCGATCGTGCCGTTGTTTCCGTCCTGAGAGGGGACCATGGGACACACCGATGAAGTGACGATGTGGAAGTACCTTGCCGGCGAGTCCCAAGCTGGTCGGCTGGACCTGGACCCGTCGGTCTCGCGTGACTGCCTGAAAGCCTGTGAGGATCAGCTGCAGGTCTATAAAGAGTGCAAGGCGATGCTGCTGCAGATGTCCAATGTGACCGGACTGGGCGACTTCCCAGCTGCCGATCAACTTGCGAAGATGTTGGGCGCCAAAGCAGTCGGTGGCGAAGGGGACTTCGACTCAGCCTTCGACGAGCACATTCAGGTGCTCGAGCTGATCCGCGACACCATCAAGCACTCCGTCGACCGCCTCGTCGACCACGACCAGCAGAACGCCGGCACCATCGCCGGCTCCGAGAACCACTGACCCGGGGGAGCACATGGTACTTCCACTCGTCCCGCTGGTTGCTGCCCTCTGGGAGCAGCACAAGGGCGGTCCGCCCGACTCTTTCTCGAATGCGCAGGGCGATCAGAGTCCCGACGCGACCGCCGCGCGCAACCGGATCAATCAGATCGTGAACGGCGGATTCGGAGGGCAATACCAGAACCCGCAGGTCGCGCAGGACGCGTACAAGAATCCGCAGAATATCGACAATCTGTACGACCGCATTCAGAAGATGCAGCCGAGCACTGTCGTGACGTTGCACAACTTCTGGGAGGGGCTGCGGAACAAAATCGAGAACGGGCACAACACTTTCGGGCCGCAGATCCAGAAGGCCATTCAGGAGAAGTGGCAGGGGGCCGCGGCTCAGAAGACCGCCGAGGGCATCAAGAGCTTCACCGACAAAGAGAAAGATCTGGTGAGCTCCGCCCAGTTGGTCAGCGAGAAGGTGAAGTTGGTGCGCTCGGCGGTCGAGATCACCAAACCTGCCGCGCAGCCGACCCCGCACACGAGTTGGACCAGCGATCTCGGCGGCTGGGTGCCGGGGCCGACGTGGAAGCTCAACGACCACCGCAAAACTCAGGCCAACGCGGCGAACGAACATTTGATCAACAATGTGTTCTACCCGGCCGTGCGCGAGAGTGACACACAGGTGCCCTTGGCGCCTCGACCGTACAATCCCGTGAATACGCCGGACGACAACACGGAATGGAAGCCGCCGGGAGTTCCGGCGGTGGGCCCACCCTCGAAAGGCCCCGACGATGGCCACGGACCCGGCGATACCAATCAACCCAAACCGCCGAGTCCTGATCAAGGTCCCGGCGATGGCACCACGCCGAGCCCTGTCGACTCGTCGACACTGAGTAACTCGACCCAGAATCCCGCGAATACCACGTCGGCGAGCGCTACCCCGGCTGGATGGGATCCGTCGGCGGCGGGTGCGCAGACCACCCCTTCTTCGGTGACACCTGGCGGAATCGATCCGCGCACCGGGCTCCCGTACGGATCGGGTGGACCCGGCGTCACGGGAACCTTTGGCGGGTCAGGGAATTCGGCCGGTCGCGGGACGTCGGTGCCCGGTTCGGGTGCCCAGGGGCAGGGGACAGCTCGCGGCTTGTCTGCCGGAGGGGGCAAGGGCGCCGCCGGTATGAACGGTATGCCCGGCATGATGCCACCCGGCGCCAAGTCGAAGAAAGAGGACGAGAAGACCCACAAGTCCAAGATCAGCGAGGAGCTGGTGTCGCGGGACAACGGTGACGAACTGACCGGCCTCTCCGAGGAGCAGCGACAGAAGACCGTCCCGCCGGTCTTGGGTGAATAGCCCATGGCAGGTTGGACTTTCAGCGCGCTCGGCTTCACCGTCCTGTGGCGTGCCGCCGGACACGACGTCCTGCCGTATCCCTTGCAGTTCCGCTCCACCGCCGAGACCTCGGACGAGCTGGAAGCCCAGTGGAAATCCGAAGCCGCCGACCTCGCCGGCCGTATCGACGACAACGCCGAAGCCGCGGTGCGCATTCTCCACGGCCCGGAATCGCGGATCGAGATCGCCGGATTCGCCGCCGCGTCGAACGGTTCGGGCGATCTCGAGCAGATGGGCGATCCGCGTCAGCGCGTCCGCATCCACGCGGCCGTGCACTACCGGCAGGCGGTCCTGGTCATCCAGCAACCCTCGTCCGACCCGGAATCCGGTGGGACCGTGCGGATGTCGCTCCTGCGCGCCGAAAACCTCACCCGCCACCTGCTCGCCGCCATCCCCGGCCATCCCCGAGGCACCCGCCCGATTCCCGATCCGGCCCCGGTCACCGAGACGACGCGGTCTCCGAAATCCTTCATTCCGCCTGATTCTCCA